>NZ_JBHIND010000061.1:0-108921 GCF_042194695.1 Bartonella sp. CM86QHHN | reverse complement strand
AAGAAGACGGTTTCTTGGAAAAGACGGCCTGCATATTGAAATCCTTTGGTTGCTGCTGTGTCCAGTAAATTCATTAATTGTTTATCATCGAGTGGATTTGTTATGAGCGCTTTTGATAACTCATAGGGCATTTGTGTTATTAAATTTGTGATTTCTGGTTGATAAAGTCCTGTGGTAAGAGCTATTGAAGTAATAATACTTATCCGTAGGAAACGGTTTACGAATTCGGAGAGAGGCATATCGATAGCGCCCCGGATGATGAGCCATCCGTAGATGATGAAAGCGATTGTGATACCGATTGATACAAAGGGTGTAATTGTAACAATTGCTTTTGAGGAAATATCCGTGACATATGTTTTTGTTATCTGATCAATTTTATTGAAAAGTTGCGTGAACACTGTAAAGTCCATGGAATTCCTCTTTAACGAATTTTCAACTTTTTATCACCTTGGAACATAGATATATGCTAAACGCTTCATTTGCATTTATACATACCTAAGTATTTTCAGCACGATATCTTGGCTTTGATAAAATCTTTGTGCTTCTCTTAATTGTTCAGAGAGTACTGAACCTTCTACATTGGTTTTTGTTTTCATCGTATGATAGGCATCCCTTTTTTTTCATGATCAAAAATTTTCATATCAAGTTCGCGTCTTTTCCTTTTGATAAGTGATTGCTCAGCGTCACGTAAATGCGCTACCATTTCCATCTTTATAAATTCATTTTGGATCATGGCTAATGAACCATCGATATGTGCTTGAAGATCTGCAGTATCTTTCAGGTTTTCTTTTTTTTGAACTTCATCTAATAGATCTCTGAGGTATTGAAAACGATTTTCTACGTTTTCAAAAGTTTCTAAACTTACAGCTTTATCTAGTATCGATGCAAATTGTAAACGCCCAGAAATAGCTTTGCCCATTTGATCAAAAGGCCCAGAAACTTTGTTTTCGTCCTCTAATACCTCTTGATATGATTTCCTTGAAAGCTTATCACTCTTATAGAGCGATTCTGGTTCTTTGAGAAAAAAACTAGAAAAATCTATAGTTTTAGGTCCAGTTTTTTGACTATTTGTTATAGCCTGATAGGTTTTTTCTGTTTGCGAAAGTTGTTCTTTTTTCAACTCAAGCTGTTTTTTTAAGAGCTCAATAATTTCCCCTTTTTTTAATAGATTAGTAAGCTCCAGATATTTTGCTGATGGAGCAGATACGAAAGTTGATTTAGGTACCTGAGCTGTGGGAGATATTGGAGGTGTGTTAGATGGCTTAGAGCCACTAGGTTTGGACGGTACGCGATTTCTCATCGTTCCAAAATTAGAAAGGTCAATTTTAATATCGGGTGGAAGTTTACGTGGTGGCTCATAGCCTTTTGGTGGTTTTGGTTTATAATTGTTGCTTGAATCGAGATTTCCTGACCCTATAGTAGGAACTGCAAAACGGCTATGACCTCCTCCTTGCTTAGTAAGAGTGTCACTTCTTGCTAAGTTTGTTGTTCCAAGAAAAGCACTAATCGCTATGATAATAATCAGCTTTTGCATATTTCACACCTTTTAATTTTCACATATTTAGAAAGACTGACCATTACATTATTAACTTCATAAATCAGTTTATGAGATTCCGTTGTCTCCTCGCTTGATTTTGGCAGGGATTGTTTTATTAATAGGCACGCGGTTCCTATCATTGGGCTGTTTTAGCTTTGGTGCTAATACACAAGCCGATAAAAGGTTCGCAATCAAAATTACAAGAATGATCGACTTCATTTTAATATGACTCTTTTTTACTGTTATATACATTCTGATATTTGCTGTCATTATTATAATTTTGACACTAAAGTAAAGTGTATAGTTTACGATAATTTATCTTTTCTTAATTTCATTTTTTAATTTATGAAAATAGCTTAATTTCAGTGCAAATATTTTTTACTTTAGGATTGGATATTCTTGTTATTTTGTCATATGGATATTAAGGGCGTCTGTTACGGGAACCATTGCTTTTTATCTCATCTAGTTTTTATGTCTCCATAGATGTCCAAATGTAATGCCTTTTGCGAGAGAATTGGCCATGCTTGATAGTTTGAGTAACAGCATGATGGATATAATGGACAAGATGAGAGCTCCCCCAAACATGAAGCTTACATTCTGGTTGTAGTCGAGTTTCATATCGCTCAAATAGTTTGCAAAGATATTCATCATCAGATTAAATACAGTTGCTAAGAGTAGAAAGAGGATTATATAATTGACGACTTGGACTATCCATTGCTCGAAAAGGCGATGAGTTGGTTGCCAGAGCAAAGCAATGATGAAGATTGGCCCCCATCCTACGAGAAGTGTAATAGCGATTTTTGTCAGGAGCACGAGACCCCCACCGATTGCGACTACGAGGCTTGTTGCTAGCAAGATGAGGATTCCTAAGAGACTGTAAAGCAGTCCATTGGACTCGAAGAAGACGGTTTCTTGGAAAAGACGGCCTGCATATTGGAATCCTTTGGTTGCTGCTGTGTCCAGTAAATTCATTAATTGTGTATCATTGAGTGGATTTGTTATGAGTGCCTTTGATAACTCATAGGGCATTTGTGTTATCAAATTGGCAATTTCACTCTGATAAAGTCCTGTGGTAAGAGCTATTGAAGTAATAATACTTATCCGTAGGAAACGGTTTACGAATCCGGAGAGAGGCATATCGATAGCGCCCCGGATGATGAGCCAACCATAGATGATGAAAGCGATTGTGATACCGATTGATACAAAGGGTGTAATTGTAACAATTGCTTTTGAGGAAACATCCGTGACATATGTTTTTGTTATCTGATCAATTTTATTGAAAAGTTGCGTGAACACTGTAAAGTCCATGGAATTCCTCTTTAACGAATTTTCAATTTTTTATATGCTTTTTAAGCATTTTTCGTTGAATTTTTTTAAGGATAAAATGAAACTTCGTAGACCTTTTCGATCTATGAGAGAGAATTGAGTATTACGCATTAACTTTTTCTTTTTACGAGCATACAGGAAAAATAATATACAAAATATTGCTACAAAAAGCTTTATCTAATAAATCTTATGGTAGGCATTTTCGTGTTTTTACTATTCAAAATTTTTATGTTATGTTTATCTTTCTGTTGTTTGATAAGTGTATGTTCAGCATTGCGTAAATGTGTAACCATTTGTAGTTTTGCTGTTTCATTTTGTAGCATAGCAAGCATTCCAATTATATGTGCTTGTAACTCGGCAATACTTTTTAGATCTTTTGTTGTCGTGATCTCGTTTAATAGTTCTTCAATTTGCTGAAAACGATTGTTTGCTTCTTGAAAAGTTTTTAAACTTACGGCTTTATCAGTGATGGCTGCATATTGGATACGCTTGTTGATAAAACTGCTAGATTCATGGATAGTGACAGGAATTTCTTCTTCTTTTAAAATATTTTCAAGTGATGTAGATAGAGCAGAAGTTTTATTTCTATTGTAGAGATTCTCTGGATTTTTGAGAAAAAAGCTACTGTGATCTGTTTGTACATTTTTAAGTTTTTTAGTATCGAATTTTTGGCTTCCCGTTATAGACTCGTGTATCTTTTTTACTTCCTCAAGGTGTTTTTTTAGCGTATCGAGAAGTTGGGCATCAGGTGGCGCTTTCTTTTGCTGTGGAGTTTTTTTAGACTTTGATGTATTTGAAGATGAACTTCCAAAAAAATTGGGCCACTTCGTTGGAACGGATGCCGATAAATCCGCCGCCCCAGCGCCCCAAACCCAAGCCATCGCTGGGTTTGAAATCCCTAAAGTTATTACAACTACTATTGAAATGACCTTTTTTTTCATGTTTCCCTCCTGTCATTTTTTGCGTGCTGTAAGAAAATTGGTAACCATATTGCCGGATCATCACCAACTTCTGCGATAATGCTTTCGGCTAACTCCGCGTTATCAGGCGTTCCTGATAACACTAAGAGCTCGTCACTAAAGTCGTGTTCGATGGTTTTTCCATCGCGTGTCAGATGGAATTTACCAAGACTCAGTTCTGCAAGCGCAGATTGATCACCCTGCTTAATGAGGAATTGGCGACTAAACTCACCAAGTCCTTTAACGAGTTCAAATTCGGCATCTGTTAGTTTAAAGCCTTTTGTATAATCTTCATAATTTGCTTTGGGATTGGCTAGAAAAATGTAAGTTGCACACTGTTGAATGAGTGTTTTGGCAATATTACTTTCCAAGGCATCGCTAGGCTCTTGTGTTGCATAAACAAAAATACCATTTTGTTTACGGATGGTCTTTTGTTTATTTTTGGCTAAATCTTCAAAGTACGGATCTTGCAAAGGCTTCCAAAACTCGTCAAAGATATACATAAACCGCTGTCCGCTAATCATGCCTTCTGTGCGGTAAAGCAAATACATCATCACTGGAGTGCGAGTTTCAAAATTATCTAAGAATTCCGTGATATCAAAGCCGTAAATTTGATGTGTTGAGAGATCAAGAGCATCATGGGGATTATCAAACAACCACCCATAATCACCACCTTCACACCATTTTAGTAAGCGAGCATGAACAGATGGGTGAGCATTATAATCACTTAAACGTGGATTTGGTAAAAATTGTACTAGAAAGGACAAACGACGGAGTGATCGGTCAATGTTAGCACTCATAACAGACATAACTGCTTTGTTAATTTCTTCTTCGTCGTGATGCGTGACTTCACCACCAGCTTCTGCCAATTTTTTAACAAATTGTTTCAGAAAAATAAGATTTTCTTGTGTGGGTGGGAGTTGGAAAGGATTGAAACCACTTTTTCTGCCTGGCTTGAATGTTAAATATTTTCCACCCATCGCCCGAATGGCAATTTCCATGCCACGATCTTTATCAAAAACAACAGTTGTCGGCTTAAATTTTTGTGCTTGTGCTAACAAAAAGCCGAGTAACACGGTTTTACCGGAACCAGATTGTCCGATAAGTGCGGTATTACCAAGTAAACGTTTATCTGTCGAGTCCTCTTCAAGTTTGGAGGCATGAAAGTTGAAATAAAGCGGTGTTTTACTGGTTGTTTTAAGAATTGTGACGGCTGGTCCCCATGGGTTGCCAGTGGGTTTTCCTGACATAAAATTATGAAAAGATGAAAATGACAAAAAGTTCAATGATGTAATCGGAGCAGGACGTGGTCTCCATTTCCAATTGCCAGGAAGTTGTGCCCAATAGCCAGCCTCTATCGCTAAGTCTACAGGTTTAGGCAGTACCGCAACGTCTAGTAATGCTGCACTTGCTTTGGCCATATGGTCGCGAACTTGTTGAATTGTATCACCATAGATCGTCAATGTGCAGTGATGTTCTCCCATGACAAAATGCCCACTGATAAGCTGGTTTAGTGCTTCGTCAATTTGTTCAATTTGGCTCGTTGCCACATCTCGTGCATCAATCAGATTACGCTGATGCCTTTGTAAATAGTCTTTAGCAGCATGTCGGGAGAGCACTGAAAAGCTCTGCGTCAATACGAACTCGAAGTCACTTTCCAACAAACCATTTAATTGTCCTGGTTTGGTTGTTGCATCATATTCTTTAATTTCAAGCATTCCAAATCGACGCATTCCACTGGTTGTTCGCAGTTCACCAAGAGCGCCCCATTTTGAGAAAAAAGGTCGATTGACAGACATATAGTCAGCAAAACGGTCATGGCAAATTGGCATAGGGCGATATTCACCATTGACAAGCATTCCAAGGAATTCAAGTGCAGAAGAATAAACATGCCCATTTTTTTCATAAGCACCAAGAAGTTCTGCACCGTAACGGTTTAAAGATTGGCCTAAAGTACGATTGATGTCATTGAGTTCTTTGATACATGTGTCTTGTCGCATCTTTTTTTGATCAAGCGTTTCACGTTCATGTTTAGAAAAGAACGACATAATTTTATCCGCTATCGGTTGAAAAATGACAGTCAGATATAAATCATTGACCATCAAATTATAACCAGTAAAGCTTTGTCGATACTTTTCATCAAGTTGATAGCAAAACATTTGATCAAATGTTGAATCAGGATATTCATAAACACGGCGGCGCACAATATGCGTCCAAAATGATAAATTGGCTGATGCAAGACCCCGTAGAGTATTGTTAAGCTCTTTTATCCATTGAAAAATATCTTCTTCTGAAGCGCTTTGATGCGAACGCCCGTCAATTTTCCAAATTGACAAATATTCCGCATTTTTAGTAGAAATAATCGTATCTGTAATATGATGTGAATAAGGTAGAAATAGGCTTACAGGTGCCTCTGATGCAAGGCGTTTGCTGCTTTCAACAGCTGTCATGTTTATCTCCTTTTACTATAATCAGAGGGACTATAACTTGATGCGCCCCAAAAACCTTTGTTGCGATTGCGAAATTTAGTATCGATCCATAACCACCAGATACGAAACGCCTTATCATCGTTTTTAGTAATTTGCACCATAATAAACCATAATGGAGGTGCTATAATCCACAAAAAGATACTTACTGTCATAGCAATAACAGCAACCCCCATAACCATAACGATAAATGGCATCATGGGGACACCCCATATCGTTGGAACACGTGTTGCTCCCTTGAATAGGGGGAATTCTTTTTTTTCTTGCGATTTCATGGAATGTTCTCGTCACTGGAGGTGAAATAATATGTGGCTAATATAAAAAGCTGCACCAGCAATAATGACACTGAATGCCCATCGCATAAATGTAGCTCTTGCGATAATGCGAAATATATAAATAAGCAAAAGTAATAAAAGAATGATAGCAGCAACGATAGGAATAATTATACTTAATCCATATTGCATCCCTATGAAAACATCTAAACTCTTTGTTTCCGTCTGAGCATATGCAGATTGAGTTATTAATAACATAATCAAAGTTATAAAAATAGCACTAATCTTACATATTTTTGATTGAAGCGTATTTAATTGTTTCATATCTTTTATCCCCTTTTAATTAAAGTTGCTATAAATAATATTCCTTTTTTCGTAGTATGAGCGATATTATTACTGGTACAAATTTATAATCAATGAACATTAAAAACATTACGTATTATACTAATTTATGCTTGACCTGTAAATAGCAGTTTAGCAAGTTGGGTTGCTGAGCCAGCAATGACAACGCCGATTGCCCACCTTACAAACGTATCTTTTCCTATGTAGCGGCCTGCGTAACCAATTGCTAAGCACAAAAGTATCACGGCAGCAGCAACAGGAATAATGTGATCAATAAGATCTTTTTTTAGAGCAGTCAGAGCTTTTTCAGCAGGAGCTAATTGCGCATTTGCATATGCAGACTGTGTTATAAAAAATGTAATTATAGCTGTAGAAATTACTATGATTTTGTTGTTATTTTGTGTTTGGATATTAATTAATTTTCGCATATTTTACTTTCATTAAATTTTTATGAATATTTTATACTTTTTAAAATAAACAAATTGGTATCTTTATATGTTACAAATAGCAAGTATAAACTCTTACTTTAAAAACATTATGTGTTATATAAGCTTATTATTTACCTGTAAATAACAGTGTAGAAAGTTGTGTTGCTGAGCCAGCGATGACAACGCCAATCGCCCACCGTACAAACGTATCTTTTCCAATGTAGCGCCCTGCATAGGCAATTGCTAAACACAAAAGTATAACAGCAGCGGCGAGAGGGATAATCGCTTTTAAGTCATTTTGGAGTGCATCTAACGCCTTTTTTGCAGGATCTAATTTTACATTTGCATATACGGGATTCGTTATAAAAAAGGCACTTAGAGCTGCAGAAATTACGATAATTTTGTTATTATTTTTTAATTTGAGATTAATTAATTTTTTCATATTTTACTCTTATCAATACTTTGTATATTCTTAATATAAACGAAATATCACATAATATGTTTAAATTTATCAAACATAAACTCTCACATTAGAGACATTATGTCTTATAAAGACTCACACTTGCCCCTTGAATAACAGGCTCGCAAGTTGGGTTGCTGAGCCAGCGACGATAACACCGATTGCCCACCGTACAAATGTATCTTTTCCGATGTAACGTCCAGCATAACCAATTGCTAAGCATAAAAGAATAACGGCAGCAGCAACAGGAATAATATTAGTAGTAAGATCTGTTTGCAGAGTTTTTAAAGCATCTTCAGCTTTTAGTTTTGCATACGCAGGATGTACTATAAAAAATAAACTTATAGCCGAAGAAATTGCTGTGATTCTATTGTTATTTTTTAATCGGAAATCAATTAATTTTTTCATATTTTACTCTTAATTAATGCTCTTATTAATACTTTGTATTTATTATTATAAAACATATGAGATTTTTATATGTGTATAATAATTAGATATAAAACCTTATGATAAAAATATTATGCATTATATAGACTTACGCTTGCCCCTTGAATAACAGGCTCGCAAGTTGGGTTGCTGAGCCAGCGACGACAACGCCAATCGCCCAGCGTACAAATGTATCCTTTTCTATGTAGCGGCCTGCGTAACCAATTGCTAAGCATAATAGTATAACAGCAGCAGCGACAGGAATAATATTAGTATTAAGATCTTTTTGGAGTTCTTCTAAAGCTGTTTTTGCAGGAGCTAAACCGTTTGCTTGGGCCCATACGGGATGTGTTATAAAAAATACAGTTATAGCTGCAGAAAGTGTGATGATTTTGTTATTGTTCTTTGATTCGAAACTAATTAGTTTTTGCATATTTCTCTCACTAAGATTATAGATAACATTTTGTATTATAGCTATCATCTTTAATTTTAATTAACTGCACCTGTGAATAAAAGCTTAGCAAGCTGGGTTGCTGAGCCAGCGACGACAACGCCGATTGCCCATCGTATAAATGTATCTTTTCCGATGTAGCGTCCAGCATAACCAATTGCTAAGCATAAAAGTATAACAGCAGCAGCGACAGGAATAATATGAGTATTAAGATCTTTTTGGAGTTCTTCTAAAGCTGTTTTTGCAGGAGTTAATTTTACTTGGGCCCATACGGGATGTGTTATAAAAAATATAGTTATAGCTGCAGAAAGTGTGATGATTTTGTTATTGTTCTTTGATTCGAAACTAATTAGTTTTTGCATATTTCTCTCACTAAGATTATAGATAACATTTTGTATTATAGCTATCATCTTTAATTTTAATTAACTGCACCTGTGAATAACAGGCTCGCAAGCTGGGTTGCTGAGCCAGCGACGACAACGCCGATTGCCCATCGTATAAATGTATCTTTTCCGATGTAGCGTCCAGCATAGAGAATGGCTAGGCATAAAAGTATAACAGCAGCAGCAACAGGAATAATATGAGTAGTAAGATCTGTTTGTAGGGCTGTTAAAGCTTTGTTTGCATGTTCTATTGCTGCACATGCAGGATTTCTCATAAAAAATATAGTTACAGCAGCAGAAATTGCTGCAACTTTGTTATTACTTTTTGGCTGGAGGTTAATTAATTTTCGCATATTTCTCTCATTAAGATTTTAAATAACATTTTGTATTATAGCTGTCATCTTTAATTTTAACTAACTGCACCTTTGAATAACAGTTGAGCAAGCTGGGTTGCTGAGCCAGCGACAACAACGCCGATTGCCCATCGTATAAATGTATCTTTTCCGATGTAGCGTCCAGCATAGAGAATGGCTAGGCATAAAAGTATAACAGCAGCAGCGAGAGGGATAAGCAATTTTAAGTCATCACGGAGTTTTTCTAAAGCACCTTTTGCAGTTGTTAATTGTTGAGCATACACAGGATTGGACATAAAAAATACAGTTAAAGCTGCAGAGGTTTTAGTAGCTTTATTCCGAATTATTGTTTGAAGAACTTTTGATTTTTTCATATTGTTTATCTCAATTTAGATTTCGCTTTAGGATAAAAAGATATTTTATACAGCATGACTTTTTTATTACGCGCTTTTGAATAACATATTTGCAAGTTCAGCTGCTGAGCCCGCGATAACGACACCAATTGCCCACCGTACGAATGTATCTTTTCCGATGTAGCGCCCTGCATAACCAATTGCTAAGCACAAAAGTATCACGGCAGCAGCAATGGGGATAATCGTTTTTAAGTCTGTTTGGAGTGCAGTTAAAGCTTTGTTTGCAGGCTCTAAAACTACTGCTTGGGCTAACACAGGATTAGCGATAAAAAATACAGCTGAAACTGCAAAGTTTTTAATAGTTTTATTATGAATTATTCTTTGAAGGATATTTAATTGTTTCATATTTTTATCTCAATTTATATCACATTGGTATGAGTAATCTCTTTTCTTCAATATGTTTTTTATTGAATACAATGAAAATACTGAAATCTAAATTTTCTTTCATGAAAATTTATGCAGTTTTAAATAATAAACCGGCAAGTTCAGCTGCTGAACCAGCGATAACGACACCAATTGCCCACCGTACGAATGTATCTTTTTCGATGTAGCGCCCTGCATAACCAATTGCTAAGCACAAAAGTATCACGGCAGCAGCAATGGGGATAATCGTTTTTAAGTCTGTTTGGAGTCCCTCTAAAGCAGTTTTTGCATTTGTTAATTTTGCTTGAGCATACGCAGAATTGCTCATAAAAAATACAGTTAAAGCTGCAGAGGCTTTAGTAGCTTTATTCCAAATTATTGTTTGAAGAATTTTTGATTGTTTCATATTGTTCAACCTTATCAAATTGTATTTGGCGCAAGTAGTTTTTCCATGAAATAGGGATAATTTCATTGAATTGATGTGGAATAAAAGTATTAAAGTCTAAAATTCTTTTTTCATGAAAGAAATACTTCGTGTTTAATAGGATTTATCAGGTGTTTTTAAATAACAAATTAGCAAGCTCAGCTGCTGAACCAGCGATAACGACACCAATTGCCCACCGTACAAATGTATCTTTTCCGATATAGCGCCCTGCATAACCAATTGCTAAGCACAAAAGTATAACGGCAGCAGCAATGGGGATAATATCTTTCAAGTCTTTTTGGAGCGCTTTTAAAGCGTTGTCTGCAGGAGTTAAAACTACTGCTTGGGCTAACACAGGATTGGCCATATAAAATACAGTTAAAGCTGCAGAGGCTTTAGTAGTTTTATTCCAAATTATTGTTTGAAGAGTTTTTAATTGTTTCATATTGCTTATTCCAATTTAGATTACAGTTAGTATAAATAAACTCTTTTTTCGATATAGTTTTTATTGTGCTAAATAAAAATACAGAAATCTAAGTTTCTTATTTCATGAAAGAAACATTTTATGTTTAAATAGATTTATCAGTTGGATTTAAATAATAAATTGGCAAGTTCAGCTGCTGAACCAGCGATAACAACACCGATTGCCCACCGTACAAATGTGTCTTTTCCGATGTAGCGCCCTGCATAACCAATTGCTAAGCACAAAAGTATCACGGCAGCAGCAATAGGGATAATCGTTTTTAAATCTGTTTGGAGTCCCTCTAAAGCTTTTTTTGCAGGAGCTAAACCCGCTGTTTGGGCGGATACAGGATTGGTCATAAAAAATACAGTTAAAGCTGCAGAAAACGCAGCAATTTTATTACGAGCTGTTGTGTGAAGAATATTTAATTGTTTCATGTTCTTTATCCTGATTAAGATTAAAACTCCCACAAATGACCCCTCTTTCATGAAGAAACTTAAAGAGATATTTTGGATCAGCCCAAGTTCTTAGTTTTCCTCTTTGTGTAAGTAATGTATATTTATTTGGCTTTCCGGTAATTGGATCATCAGAAATAAATGTGAAATACCATTCTCTTTCTGAAAGCATCACGACTGTAATCTCACGTGCTGCTTTTTGACTAAATGCCATATCAACGCTGTTTTGTTCTATCATTTTCATTATCTTTGCCCTCAATTAGAAGAGATTTTGTTCAATCTTACTAATTAGAGCTTTAACATTTTCTTATCTACCTTTCATTATAATATCCTATCAAAATTCTAGGTTTTCGTGAAAATATCAGTCATCACTCAGTGATCTTCTCGATGAAGAAAAATCTTCAGCTGAAAAAGCATCTCTGGCGCTACTTTCTTTATGTGTAAATGCATCTTCTTCTCCTTTTGAAGAGAGAGAAAGAGAATCTACTTTAGTTGTCTGTTCTGGTTCTTCTTTTTTAAGCTTTACAGGCTCCTGCAAGTCTTCATTTCCTCGTACAGCAGCTTTTACTCCAATATATGAAGTAACTTTTTGCATACGGGTGTGGCTTGAGTTTTCTGTATTGTAAAAATTCAGCACAGACTGCAAAGTCGCTTTTTCAAAGACGCACTTTGATGTTGTTTGTTCATAGCAGTAAGTTAAAGCGCTTTGTGCAGCTGTAAGATTTCTGCAAAAATCAAATGCATCAAAAAGAGAAAACAATTTCACATTTCCAACACCAATTTGCCCTAAAATTATGTTAAAATTATGTTCACTCTGTTCAGCTGTTGCGATTGTTTCCTTAAGCTGAGATGATTGATAGAAGAAGTTATCTTTATCATCTGTTACATAGACATTGTCCCGCGCTTCTTGTTTGGCGATAACTGAAAATGCTATGGGGGGCGTATTGGATATGTATGCAGCAGCAAAAAATGTGAAATCTGGAACAATCATTAGCAATACACCTTATTACGAAGAATTTTATTAATACAAATGCTAATTCTGTGTTGTGCTTTTTCTCGTTGTCTTTTGATTTTATAAATTTGCAGAATGAGATTGTTTAGCTTAGAATATTCCTTGTGATTATTGCTTTGTTTTCTTCTAAGAATATTTCTAATATATGCGAATATCCAACCAACAAGATAAAAGTGTGGAATAAAATAGAGCACATTACGCCAACCAATATTATTGGAATCACGAAAAAAGGCGCTGCTTTTAAAAAATAATAATCTTTGATACTGTATTGAAGCTGCTTGTTTTATATAATTCTCTAGTTGCAAAAATTTTTTCAAAAAAAATTTATACGAAGTAAAAAGCCGTTGTGTGTAAGGGGAGGTTTTACTGTTATAATGAACTACACTATCATTATACAGAGAGGGCTTGTTCTTTGTTGTGTATTGCCATAATTTATAGAGTGACGATTTATATTTACTTTTGACTACTGATTCATGAGAGTCAGAGAGGTGTGATGGTGTTTGAGCACTGCATTTAGTAGTTCCAGTAATTGAACTGAAAAAAGATGCAGTGGTGGTAGTTGATATACCAATAAACAGTTCTTTGTGGCTCAAAGCACATCTCCGTCAAAGTGATATATGTATCGTAATTTTAATTTCGATAATAAATAGACAGAAATTGTCTATAATTGTGTTTAAAATATGGCAAGAAAAGATTCTTTTTTGCAAGGGGAGTAATTAAGGTGAATGATCTCAAAAATATGAATTTTGATGAACTACAAGAGATGCGTACACAAATCGATGTGGAATTAAAAAAACGGCAAGCAAAGGAAAAGCAAAATGCGCGACGAAAAATTCTTGAAATTGCTAATGCCCATGGAATTGATATCGCTGATCTTGTGAGCAAAGAGCGCCATTATAGAAATCCCAATAACCAATGGGAATTATGGAATGGGCGTGGACGTAGACCTAAGTGGATTAAAGAGTGGTTGGAGAATGGGTATACACTTGATGAACTCGAAGTAACGTAACACGTGTGCGATCTTTACAAGATAAGGGAATACCAAGGAATGTAAATGCAAGAAGTATGCTCTTTTGGGTAATTTAATTGTATAAACATACTGAACGAATATATTAAAGTATTGAGTTACCAAATACAATGATAGGGAGCGTGAAAAAGTTTATTTAAATGCAAAAGGTCTTGTTGTTATAATCTGGCAAGCATAATGATGATGCCAGATTGAAATATTGTAATTGCTTTTGGCATGTGAGAGAGGGGGGATATTTTACTTCTTTTTATCGTTTCATTAACGTTGCTCTTTTTAGTCTATGTAAATAAATAGTTTTATTGATTATTTACAAAAATGGTCGAAATGAGAATAATTTATTGCATAGGGATTTTAACTCAATATGTAAAATGATAATTTTATCAATTAATATGTTAATAAATTAGCATACTTATATTTTTGAAATACTGTTCTGTAGAACAAGCCTGATGTTATAGATTTTGTTTGGTCTTTTTTCTGTGAGATTATATATGAGGCATTTACTTTATTTATCGTTCGTTTAGTTGAGATGAGTGAGTATGTAGAAAAATGGAAAATTTCTATGGCTGTTATGGGTTTTATAGAATTTATGACATATTTCTGAGCGTTTGTGATTAAAATTCATTTCTGAGCGTTTATGAATAATGAATAAAGAGCGTATTTGAAAATAAAAGGATTGGATCATTTCTATTGCGGTTTATCTTCTTTTATGGTGTGAAATAGGGGGTGATATGCAGGTTTACAATTGTGTGTGATGGTATAGTGTACGGAATACTTTTTATATATTGGAATATTTTTTCTAAAGTCGTGTGGCATTCCACAATAAGTTAAAGAGTTTGTCTGAGAAGCAGAATGTCCCAAACCGAATACATTTATGTTTCCAATTTACGTGCTTTTTTAAAAGAAAAATTTTTCAATGCAATTAAGCTTATTTTATGGCGCTTTTCTTGAATAGTATAACGTAAAAGTCCTTATGATCATATAAAATCCATTGTACACCACCATTTTTACTTCGATAAAAAGTGTATGCCGGTGCCATTATACACTTTACTCGCCTCCAATGTTGCTAAAGCCCTTAGTCCTTGAGAGAGGGAGCCTTTGTATTGCTTTGTTTAATTGTTTTTATTTATACGATACTCTCACTTGTGATGTGCAAGCGAATGATTTTGATTGCTTCAACATGAGAGAGATTTGAAATAAGGGTATTTTATGATCTTTAGACTTTTCACTCAATCTGAGAACAATGAATTTATTATTATAAATAAAGGTGTTGTGTACTAAAAAGTCTTGTTTATTTTGTTATGCCGTGAAATGGCTTCTTTTAAGTGGTGATATAAGGTAACCTCTTTGAGACATTAAACGTTTTTTTCAGTGCATGGTGAATATTCTTAGAATGTAGCTTGCTTGTCGAGTTTAATGTTAAGTGAAATATGGGAGGAGGAAGTCAAGAAAAAATTACTCGACAGGAATCCGGTTTGTAAACAGATTGGATGAGATAGGAATTTTTTGTTCTTTGAAGGAGGAAGGCAAAGGTTGTAAAAAAAGTGAAATAGTATGAATTTTTGCTTAAAGTGGGAAGCCGCGTAGAAGACGTGGGGCATTTGGAGAGAGTCCGGCAGCTTCTTGAATGAAGTATTTTTTTATTTTTGGTGCTTGATTAATGATTCCAAGTCCGGTATCGCGGAGCATCCGTAAAAGAAGGCTATCATTAGAAAAGAGTTTATTAAGCCAATCATTGCTTAAAGCCATACGGACAATTTCAAAACGTCTCCAGCTTTGATAGCGCTCTAAAGCCGTGAGGGAGCCAATGTCAAGACCTAGTCGTGCTGTTTCAATAATCACTTCAGCCAGCGCAGCGCTATCGCGTAATCCTAAATTGAGTCCTTGTCCTGCAATGGGGTGGATGGTATGGGCGGCATCGCCAACGAGAGCAAAACGTGGTTTAACGCATTGACGTGTTAAAGAAAGACTCAAAGGAAAAGCTTGACGTTCGCCATCCCAAGAGAGTTTGCCTAATCGATGGCCAATGCGTCTTTCGAGTTCTGTTTCAAAAATAAGTGCATCAGCTTTGAGATAATATTGCGCAGTTTTATGATCTTCATTCCACACAATGGCGGATCGGTTGCCTTTGAGAGGGAGAAGAGCAAAAGGACCGGCAGGTAAAAAATGTTGAATTGCTTGACCATTATGGGGTTTTTCATGTTCAACTGTGCAGATGATTGCTGTTTGTTTATAGGGATGAGAAAAGTTTTTAAGATCTGCTTTTTGGCGTAATTTCGAATGGGCTCCGTCAGCTGCAATAAGCAATTTTGTTTGCCAAACCTCTTCATTATTTAAAGTGACGGTTGTATGTTGGTCTTCTTGATGAAAATCAATGACACGGGTGTTTGTAATAACAGGGATATTGAGACCTTTGACACGTTTTTTTAAAGTGTTGATGAGTTCTCTATGCTCTACCATAGCAGCAAAGGGCTCACCGGGATTAATGTCGCCTTCAAAGGTTAAAAGAGTGGGTTTGACAGGATCATTTGTGCTTGTATCTGTGATGATCATTGAATGAATGGGTTGCGCATAGGGTTTTATAGGTTCCCAACATTGTAATTGTTTTAACATACGAATAGAAGCAGCAGCAAGGGCAATGGTTCGTATGTTAGAAGCAGGGGTATCTCCTTGTGGAGCAGCATCAACGATTTTTATTTTCAGATTAGGGGCTGTTTGCTTGAGTGCTATCGCTAGGGTTAAACCGACAGCTGCCCCCCCTGCAATGAGCAGATCATATTGTTTAGTTTTATGAGATTTAATTTTTTTATTGGGTTGTACGTTTTTATTGCGATTAGAACACACAATACTTCTTCCATTGTTTATAGGTTGCTTTCTTTTAAAAAGAATATCTTTTTATATTGCCTAAAATATCTTAACTTTTACTTTTCTCTCTGCTTTACAAAAACGAGGTTTCTTTTTAGCATCAATCTGATGACAGATTGGTTTTTCAGAGTTTTTCTGCTTAATCATTTATGTGATTCATCTTACAGATTTATCGGATAAGCTTTTTTAAATATCTTCTTCAATTCTTTTTACACTTGGTTGATAAAAAAGAAAACTAAAAATAAACAAAGATGGTCGTGTATTTTTTAAGTTGTGTGAGTTACTTCAGTATGCTTGTCCTGAAGGGGGCCATTTCGTTAGTATGATAGATAAAAATAGATAAAAAATTGTGGTCATTCGTGATGGTTAAAACAGTATTCATATTTTGCCGTTATCATGATGTAGCGTAAAAAATATTATTTGTTTAGGAAGGTGCCTATAGCACCCATGTAACACTTTACACATGAGGTGTTTTTGGTTGATCGTGTGATAAATATTCAGGGAGAGCTTTTTGTGCGCCTTATGAAGGATTGTCTCTTAGGGTGGTGGTATATGAATGATATGAAGTGATTAGAAGGTAGAACGCGCTAGATAAGAAGTCGGATTGTTTACAGGCGATTTGTTTACAAATCGGCACAGAGTTTAAGCTTCATTCTTTTTTAAGAGAGAGAGGGAGTTATAACTCTTTAAAATATGAAAGTTTTGTATTTGGAATTGATAGATGCACCGAAGTTCTTCTCCTTATGATTCATTAGAAGCGCGAAATTCTCAAGGTTCGCGTCTTATTGAGATGTTTTTACGTCAGATAGGAGTATTTATTGGGCTCGGGCTTTTGGGCTTTATTATTTTTTGTGTGTTTGCTTTGGCGACGTGGAATGTTGCGGACCCATCTTTAACCCATGCAAGTACAAATGAGGTTACAAACCTTATGGGGTGGATGGGGGCAATTTTTTCAGATTTTATTATGCAGTTTTTTGGCTTGGCAAGTCTTTCTGTTTTGTTGCCACCGTTATTTTGGTCTTTTCTCTTGTTGGCGCAAAAGAATATCTACAATTTGACTTTGCGCTTTTTTTTATGGGTGCTATCAACGATTTGTTTTTTAATTGCTTTTGCCCTTATGTCACCTGTTTCTTCTTTTACTTATTGGCCATTGCCAATGGGGTTGGGAGGGGTTTTAGGGGATAAAGTTTTAAGTGTTGCTTCTTCAGTCTTTCCTCTTTTTCTTTCTCCTCCTTACACGGTGTTTTTCAGTGTTGTTTTTATTCTTTTAGGTTTTTTCACCGCTGCTTTTGCTGGTAATGTGATATGGCGGCGTCGAACAAAGAAAAGAAAAGAAAAAAGCATTCCAAAAGACGAAATCGTTAATCCAGTCTTTGAGTTGGAAGAAGATACGGAATATGCCGCAGAGGAGGATCGTGAAAATCATGTTTTTTTTGCGACAACTTGTGGCGCTCTTTTGCATCTTTTTTATTTTTTACAAGCGCGTTTTTTTCGTTTATTCTGTTTCAAAAGGCGTTTTCAGAGTAAAGGGCAAGGAAAGCCATTTGATCGGATTGAGCCAACTTTTTTAGGTGAAAAAGTAAAGTGTGAGGAAAATCAAAATAAAGCCTATGTTTCTCCTGTTAAAAATCGAAAGTCTTTAACAGCTTCTTCAAAGGGTGGTTTTGTTCTTCCTCTTGTAGATTATCTTTCGGTTCCACCACCGTCTGTTAAGGATGCAAAACTTTCTCCTGCTGTTTTAAGAGCAAATTCTCAGGAGCTTGAAGGGGTTTTGTTAGATTTTGGGGTCAAAGGCAAAATTATAGATGCTTGTCCTGGACCGGTGGTAACTTTGTATGAATTTGAACCGGCTGCAGGCATTAAGTCTTCCCGTATCATTGGTTTGGCAGATGATATTGCACGCTCGATGCGTGCGATTTCGGCGCGTGTTGCGGTGGTTCCAGGACGTAATGTTATTGGAATAGAATTGCCTAATGCAAAGCGTGAGATGGTTTATTTACGAGAAATGTTGCAGGCGCAAGAATTTATTGACAGCAAAGCCAAGCTAGGACTTGCTTTGGGTAAGACAATCGGGGGGGAAGCTGTTGTTGCAGATTTAGCAAAAATGCCCCATCTTTTGGTTGCTGGTACAACAGGATCGGGAAAGTCTGTTGCTATCAATACAATGATTTTATCATTGCTTTATCGTATGACACCTGAACAATGTCGTCTCATTATGGTGGACCCGAAAATGCTTGAGCTTTCGGTTTATGATGGCATTCCCCATTTATTAACACCCGTGGTGACAGATCCTAAAAAAGCCGTGATTGCTTTAAAGTGGGCTGTTCGTGAAATGGAAGAACGCTATAGTAAAATGTCAAAACTAGGCGTTCGTAATATTGATGGGTTTAATGCACGTCTTAGGGAAGCTGCAAGTCAGGGAGAGACAATGGTGCGGACAATTCAAGTTGGATTTGATCGTGAGACTGGTGAGCCTCTTTATGAAACGGAAACACTTGATTTTAGTCCTATGCCCTATATTGTTGTCATTATTGATGAAATGGCTGATTTGATGATGGTTGCTGGTAAAGATATTGAAGGAGCGGTTCAACGTTTAGCACAAATGGCACGTGCTGCCGGTATCCATGTAATTATGGCGACACAGCGTCCTTCTGTCGATGTTATTACTGGGACGATCAAAGCCAATTTTCCTACACGTATTTCTTTTTCTGTGAGTTCAAAAATTGATAGCCGAACAATTTTAGGTGAACAGGGGGCCGAGCAATTATTGGGACAAGGAGATATGCTCTTTATGATGGGAGGAGGACGTATTCAGCGTGTGCATGGGCCTTTTGTTGCGGATGATGAAGTGGAGCAGGTTGTTGCGCATCTCAAAGCGCAAGCACGACCGGATTATTTAGAAACAATTACGCAAGAAGTTGAAGAGGATGGTGCTGATGTTTCTTTGTCTTCTCCTTCAGAAGATGATCCCTATAGTCAAGCTGTTGCTATTGTGCTTCGTGATCGTAAGGCTTCGACCTCTTATATTCAACGCCGTTTAGGCATTGGTTATAACCGCGCTGCGACATTGATTGAGAGGATGGAAGAAGAAGGTATTATTAGTCCAGCAAATCACGCAGGGAAACGAGAAATTTTAGTGCCTGCTGAAGAAGAGCGCTTTTGAAAAATCTTTATAGTTGTTTTTTATAATACCTTGTAAAACAAGTGTTTATCCTATTGTATCGTAGAAAGTCTGCATTTTCATATACCAGCTCTCAATTTGCGATAGCTCCTTGGTACTTGAGACTCCTTATAAGGGGATTCTTTATCTTATATAACTTTTATCCATACACCAATCTTGCTTGTAACGTGCAAGCAAATGATTTGAATTGATTCAATATGAGAGAGTATATGATGAAAGAATCTTATTGTATTTGGCGTTATGATTTAAGTTAAAAAGATAAATTATTATAAATCAATATCTTGGTATAAAATAATGTTATTGCGAGTGTAGGGGTGTAAAAGCATGTAAGACTTGATATTTAAGTGTCTTTTTAAGTGCGCTCTAAATATTTAGGGCAAGGCTGATCTGTCGAGTCTTAATATAAATGAATTATATGGGGTGGTAAGCTAAGTGAAATTTGCTAAACTCCAAATTGTTTACAGAGTGGTTCGGATGAAGATTTTTATTCTTTTGGGTGGGAAGGAAGTCAAAAAAGCATTTTTGCCACTTAAAAGAGCTTTTAGGTTCGCGAGTAATATGTTTAGTCCTTAATCCATTATGTATTGACTATAATTTATGTTGCTTCATAGATTAGGGGTGGGAAAGAATATATTATGCGTTTAGAAAATCAGCAGAAAAGCAGGAAAATTTGATGATTTCGGAAACTTAAACGCAGACTGATTATTTGGAAACGATACCGCAAGAAATAAAAAAGGATGTTTCTTTAGCTTTTTCTTTAGCAGATGATTCCTATTGTCAAGCTGTTGCTATTATGCTTCGTGATCGTAAGGCTTCAACTTCTTATATTCAATGTCGTTTAGGCATTGGTTATAACTGTGCCGTCACATTGATCGAAAGGATAGAAGAAGAAGGCATCATTAGTCCAGCTAATGATATGGGTAAGCGAAAAATTTTGGAGACTGTCGAAGAAGAATACTTTTAAAAATCTTTTGATATTTTTTTCAAACAATATCTTTATCTTATAAAGAAGGGTATTTATTCGTCGTTGATCACTTAAGTTATGAATTATAAAGTCAATTAAGTATTGCTTGGGAGCATTTTTTATGAAAACGTCTTTTTTACCGCAAAGAAGAGTCTTTGGGTTGGTGGGAATTATTATCTTTTGGTGTTTAACTGTTCCTGTTTTTTCGCAAGCATCTAATAAAGTGATAAAGGCGCAAAATGTTGTGAATCACTTTGCGGCAATCAAAACAATGACAGGTGATTTTATTCAGTTTAGTCCAAAGGGAAAAATGTCTCAGGGGACATTTTATTTAGAGCGCCCAGGGAAAATTCGTTTCATTTACAAAAAAATGCCTTTACAGATTATTTCAGATGGCCAATTTGTAGGTATTAACAATCGGGCTTTGAATACTTGGAACTTTTCACAACTTTCGCAAACGCCAATGAAATTTTTGTTGGATGATAAAATTGATGTATCTTCTGGGCGCTTGTTCGCATTTCGCGAAGATCCAGGGGCTGTAACGATTGTTCTGCGTGATAAAACGATTGGGGCAGGGCAAATAAGGATGGTTTTTGATTCTAAAGGCTCTGCTTTGCGACAGTGGACAATTGTTGACCAACAAAATTTGGAAACTACTGTGCAGATTATGAATGTGCGGACAGACGTCCGGTTCGCTAATGGGATGTTCACACTTCCTTCGAAGAAATGAAGAAAGAGTGTTACGTCATTGGGATTAAAACAAATGTTCTTTCGTATTGCGACTTGGAATATTAATTCTATTCGTTTGCGTCTTGCACAGGTTTTTCAGTATTTGAATCTCTTTTCCGCAGATGTTTTGTGTCTACAGGAAACAAAATGTCCAGATGCTTTATTTCCAGTGGAGGCTTTTGAAGCAGCGGGTTATAAGCATATCGCATTGAGTGGACAAAAATCTTATAACGGGGTGGCTATTGTTTCTCGTTTGCCTTTTAAAAAGGTAGAAAAGCGTTTTTTTTGTCAAAACCAAGATTGCCGTTATATCTCAGTTATTGTGGAAGCCCATGGGAGAAGCTTGCGGATTCATAATTTTTATGTTCCTGCTGGGGGAGATATCCCTGATGCTGATGTGAATGAAAAGTTTCGTCATAAGCTTGATTTTTTAGAAGAAATGTCCTCCATTCGTGCGGATCAAGGCGATGGTCTTTCTTCTCTTTTGGTGGGAGATTTAAATATTGCTCCTTTGGCAGAGGATGTTTGGTCTCATCAGCAATTGTTGAAGGTTGTAAGCCATACTCCCATTGAAACCGAGCGTTTGCAGGATTTGTGTTGTCAAGGTGGATGGGTTGATCTGATGCGGTTGCATATTCCTGTTCCTACCAAGCTTTACACATGGTGGAGTTATCGTGCTCGCGATTGGGCATTTACCGATTATGGGCGGCGGCTTGATCATATTTGGTCTTCTCAAGATTTAGCTCCTTTTGTTGTAGATCTTTCGATTTTTCGTGATGCGCGCGGATGGGAACGTCCTTCAGATCATATTCCTGTGCAAACTGTATTTGATTTTTCACGTCAAGTTTGAAATAAGAGGTAAATAAAGTATTAATATTAAATAATGATTCTGAAAGAATGCGGGAGACTGGATGTATATCAGAAATCTCAAATGGGGCGCTTCTCGTGGATTATTTTTTAGTGTCTTGTTGTGTTTGCTTTTGTCAGGATGTATGGTTGGTCCTAATTACCAGAAAACATCTTTTCGTGTTCCAGCAGTTTGGGGAGAAAAATCTGCACAGACTGCACGGCAGCCCGTTGCGCTTGCCGGATGGTGGCGGCATTTGAATGATCCTGTTCTAGATGCGTTAATGGATTACGCGATTTCTGGAAATAATAATGTTGCTGTTGCCAAAGCTCGGGTACGTGAGGCGCGTGCGGGTTTAGGACAGGTTGTGGGAACTCTTTTGCCAAATGTGTCCAATTCAATTTCAGGAACCCGTAGTCGTTCTGGACAGTCTGATGCATTGTTAAACCAGTATAGTAGTGGTTTTGATGCAAGCTGGGAGCTTGATTTTTTTGGTGGGCATAAACGTGCGGTTGAAGCAGCGCGTTATGGCCTTGATGCGGCTGTGGAAGATATGCGCGCTACCATGGTGACATTACTAGGAGATGTGGCAACAAATTATGTGCAAATGCGTGGCTGGCAACAAAAGTTGTTTATTGTGCGGCAAATTGCTGTATCACAACGTAAAACTTATGAACTGATGCGCGCTAGATTAACAGCTGGTGATGTTTCTGAGCTTGATGTTTCAAATGCGCAAGCACAAATGGCAAATACAGAAGCAGATATATCACAGATGGAAGCGAATTTAGCAATGAGCGTTCATCGCCTTTCTGTCTTAACTGGTCGTGTGCCTACGGCATTGAAGGATCTTTTACAAAAAAATGCTAAGCATGCAAAGATTCCACAACCACGCTGGCCGATACCAGCAGGAATTCCAGCCGATATTTTGTTAACACGTCCAGATTTGCGACGGGCAGAGCGTCAATATGCGCAAGCGACAGCACGGATTGGTCAACGTGAAGCAGATCGTTATCCATCACTTACTTTAACAGGTAATATTTCGACAGCAGCAACGGCAATTGATCAATTATGGAAAAATTCAACGATTGGCTGGTCTTTTGGACCTGGTCTTCGTTTTCCTCTTTTTAATGGAGGTCAGGTCGAGGCTTCTATTGCGGTAGCGCGCGCGCAGCGTGATCAAGCTTTTATTACTTATCGAGCTGCTGTGTTGGAAGCTTTAGAAGATGTAGAAAATGCGCTTGTAAGATTAACGAAGGAACATCAACGCTTAGAAAAGCTAATCGTTGCGAATAAAGCTTCTCTTCATTCCTTAAAACTTTCACGGAACCTTTTTGAGAATGGAAATACTAGTTTTCTTGAATTGTTAAATGCTGATCGCTCTTATTATTCTGCACAAATGGCGCTTAAAGATAGCCGTGTTTCTTTGGTTACGCAATATATCACGTTGATGAAAGCGTTGGGGGGGGGCTGGGATGGCGTTGTTGATGTATCGCGTCCAGAAGTCGTTGATGGTGCACCTCGTTCGCGTGCAAAGGTAGGGAAATGAAAAAAAACTTACTCAAAAATTTCATTACAAAACACAAAAAACTTTCCTTCTTTTTAACTGCTATATTTCTCATTCTCTTGTTGTTATGGTTGCGTTCTGTTTTTTTTGGAACATCTACTCCAACTTATATAACAGCGGTGGTGAAGCGTGGGGATATTGAGGAAAGTGTTTTAGCTTCTGGTCTTGTACGTCCTTACCGGTTGGTGGCTGTTGGTGCGCGAGCAACAGGGCGTGTGGTGTCAATGCGTGTTTCTCCTGGGAGTGTTGTTAAAGAAGGCGATCTCTTAGCAGAAATTGATCCTACAGATCAGGAAAATGATTTAAAAAGAAAAAAAGCAGCATTATCGCATTATTATGCGAGTTTGGTAGAACAAGAAGCCTATCTTTCTCTTGCACAGAAAAATTTAGAGCGTCAGAAAAAAATGATTGAAACACGTGCGGTTTCACGTGCGAACCTCGAAGAGGCTGCGACACAGGTGAAAATACGCGAGGCGCAAATTGAACAACTTCGTCAGCAGATTGTGCAAGCACAAATTGATGTGGAGAGTGCAGAGGTTAATTTAGGTTATACACGTATCACTGCCCCTTCAGCGGGAACGGTTTTGGCAACAGTTGTGGAAGAAGGGCAGAATGTGAATGCGGTTCAGTCGGCGCCAACAATTGTTATTTTGGGTGATTTATCAAAGATGACGATCAAGGCGCAAATCTCAGAAGCAGATGTTCTTAAAGTCCGAGCTGGACAACCACTTTATTTTACAGTTCTAGGTAATTCACAGCGTCGTTATGAAGGCGTTTTAGAAAAAGTAGAGCCGGCTCCTGAAACAATTCGTGCTGATGTGAGTATTAATCCTGGTATGGTGAGTGGTTCTAGTGCTTTAATCTCATCGGCTATTTATTATAACGGAATTCTACATGTTGATAATGCGGACAATTTTTTGCGAACCTATATGACTGCTCAAGTTCATATTATCTTAGGGCGCGCACAGAATGTCTTGTTGGTTCCAAGTAATGCTTTACGCGATGAGACAAGAGAGCGTAAAGCATGGGTTTCTGTTTTGGTGGGGGAAAATAAGTTGGTTACTAAACAGGTGAGCGTTGGGTTGAATAATAAGGTTATGGCAGAGATTATTTCAGGACTTAACGAGGGTGATGTCGTCGTCACCAGTTCGTCTGATGGAGTGATGCCCGAGTCTTCTAACATGCATAGCGAAGACGAGAGTTAAAGCATGAGCACAAATCAAGCAGATGCTGTCTTCGTCTTGGAAAATATTGTGCGCAAATTTCCTGCGGGCGAAGCGTTTGTTACCGTTTTGAAAAACATCAATCTTACCATTAAACGTGGTGAAATGGTGGCAATTGTAGGTGCTTCCGGTTCAGGTAAATCTACCTTGATGAATATTTTAGGCTGTCTTGACCGTCCAACTTCTGGCCGTTATTGGATCTCTGGTAAAGAAATAGCTTCCCTTTCTGCGGATGAATTGTCGGCTTTGCGACGTAATCATTTTGGTTTTATTTTTCAGCGTTACCATTTGTTGAATGAATTGACAGCTCTTGGTAATGTTGAAATTCCGGCTATTTATGCGGGAAGTGCCGTGGAAGCAAGGAAAAAGCGGGCACAGGATCTTTTAACACGTTTGGGCATGGGTGATCGGATAAATCATCGTCCAAATCAGCTGTCCGGTGGTCAGCAACAACGTGTTTCTATTGCTCGGGCGCTCATGAATAATGCGGAGGTCATTCTTGCAGATGAACCAACTGGTGCATTGGACAAAAAGAGTGGGCAAGAAGTATTGCATATTTTGGATGAACTTCATCAAGAGGGACGTACTATTATCATTGTAACCCATGATATGCAGGTGGCTGAAAGAGCAGAGCGTATTATCGAAATCAGTGATGGGGAAATTATTGCTGATAAGCGGTCAAGGGTTGCAAAAACAAAAGTTGGTGGAAAATCTCTTCAGGAACAACAAAATCTAAAAGGCCAACAAAAACTGGGCTTTTTTCGTTCTTTTGTTGAGCGATTCCGTGAGGCGTTTGTGATGGCTCTGTTGGCAATGAATGCACATCGCATGCGGACTTTTCTAACAATGCTTGGGGTGATTATCGGTATTGGGGCGATTATTGCTATGGTGGCTTTAGGGAATGGTACACGAGAGAAAATTCTGGAAAATTTTAAAAGTTTGGGTGCTAATACATTAACCATTTTTCCTGGCAAAAGTTTTTCTGATCCACAAGCAGAAAAAATAACCAGTTTGGTTGAAGCTGATGCAGAAGCCTTGTCTGGGTTACCTTATGTTTCTGGTGTAACACCTCAGATTTCAACAAGCTCAAAAGTGCGTTTTGGTGCGGTTGAAGTCAATGCTGTCATTGTGGGGGTGGGAGAACAATTCTTTCAGACACAGGGGCTTAAAGTTTTCAAAGGACAGTTTTTTGATCAAAAAAGTGTGCATGATCGGGCGGTTGATCTCGTGATTGAAAAAGAAGCATTGTCTGTTCTTTTTCCCCATAGCCATGAAAGCCCTCTTGGCAAAGTGGTGCATGTGGGTAATGTTCCAGCGCGTATTATTGGTGTTGTTGATTCGCAAAATCACGCAAATGGAAACACATCAAATACATTACAGCTTTATTTGCCCTATACAACAGTGCAAACGCGTTTTCTTGGTACAACAGAAGTTCGTGCAATTACTGTTAGGATTGCTGATGATGTCGATTCACATTTAGCGGAAAACATGGTGAAACGTTTTCTCATTATGCGGCATGGTGGAGAAGATTTTTTCATTAGAAATTCAGAATTCTTTCGTGACCGTATCATGGAGAGTACACATATCTTAACACTTTTAATTTCTTCAATTGCAGCGATTTCCCTGATTGTAGGTGGTATTGGGGTGATGAATATTATGCTGGTCACCGTTTCTGAGCGGATCAATGAAATTGGTGTGCGTATGGCAGTTGGTGCACGCCAAAGTGATATTTTGCAGCAGTTTCTCATTGAAGCGGTGTTGGTTTGTGTCATTGGTGGTGGTTTGGGGATCTTGCTTGGGCTTTCTATCGGTGGCTTGTTCCTTCTGTTTAAGGCACCTATCCATCTTATCTATACCATTGAATCGATCATTATGTCTCTTACTTTTTCAACCCTCATAGGAATATGTTTTGGCTTTTCTCCAGCGCGGCAAGCTTCACGGCTTGACCCTGTTGTCGCTCTTTCACGCGATTAGGCTTTATCAATTTGGGCATGTTTGTTGAGATGCTTTACACTTGGATGAAGCGTTTATGAAGCGAAACATGAATGGGAAAAGTTTAGCATTATTTGCTGCTCTATTTTAGAAAACGCTTTGTTCGTTAAGTGAAGCGTACCACTAGAGGTGAACGTTTCTTATAGCGCACCACATCATGTGAGATGTGGTAGGCATATAAGCCTTCTTGAGGCATTAAATGTTTTGAGAATGCATGATGAATATTTTTAAATCTTTCTTGTCAAGTCTTATGGAAGTAAATCCTATTAAGGAGAAGTTAAATGGAACCCGTTAGAATGAGATTACTTGCAGACTGAATTTTGTTAAAAATCTTCGTCTTCTGAGATATGAAGAGGAGGACAAATGAAATATATTGCGCGACGTTTCTTAAGATTTAATTTAAAAAGAGGCGGGGTAGTGAATAGTATATCTGCTAACAAACAAAAGAACAAAAAAGAAGGTTGATGCCAAAAACAGCTTAAACCTCCGTTCTTCCAAAAAAATGAACTGGTATCGAGATAGCTGAGCAGTTTAAGAGGTTTCGTTTAGTCTTTTTAAGATTTTCGGAAAAGAGGTTATGTGGATTTCTCACTTTTGGTTTTGCAGAGGGTGGTGCAAATTATAGGTGTTTAGGTTTATGCAAATAAATTATGATCTTGCTCAAGTTTTAAAATGTGACCTAAGACACTGTCATTTTCTGTTCCTTTATTTGAGTAACGTAGCTTCTTTAGAATATTTTGTTTAAGGCATCGCTTTTTTCTGCCTTATTTCATGATTTTGGAGCTGAAGGATAAACAAGCCATTTGAGTTTCTAGGGTAAGGATGCCGTCAGATACTCGGTAGGGGGCGCGTGATCTTAAGAACTAATACCGTGAGATGCGGGTTTGATTTCATGAGTTTGGTGAGGAAGACAAAAAGTTTGAGAGGCGGATAGCTTCTTATTTTGAATGATGTATGAATGAAAGGGGCTTTCATTTATTGAAAAAGAATAAGCTCATATTCAGCAGGTGTGAGATGAAGTAAGAGAACATCGTAATACCAAGCTGCAATTATGCTGCTAAAGAACATAATGGCGCTAGTGATGAGCAATGGTATGTCTAGTTGGTATGGTATTCTTCCTCCTGCTACAAGTTCGATACAGAGCGCCATTGTGTTGCACATTAACACTCTTTGTTTTAAAGAAACATTTCTCAAGGTATCCAAGCCTATTTTGCGACGCTGTTCATGGTAAATCTATTGAGCACCTCCATCTTTACGCTTATGAAGTAATAAGCCGGCACCATCATTATATTTGCCAGCTCGTGGGTGTTGCGATAGACCTTGCATTAAGGCGGCGGTTCATAAGAGCCATTTTTAGTCATTTCTTGTACAGTTTTTCTCCACACACTCATCCCGCTTGTGATGTGCAAGCGGGTGGTTTTGATTGATTCAAGATAAACAGATTTGAAATGAGAAAATCTTACGTTATTCAGAGTTCTAATTTAATATGAATGACGCTATATTATCATTATAAATCAATATATTGTACATATAAAAAAGAATTCTAAAACCACCCGCTATAAAGTATAAGAAGCGAATAATTAGTCTACGAAATAACAAAAGACAAAGAAATATTTCAAAAATCAATATTTTGAATATCACGATTAATATTTTGCGTATTATAGTAAAATTATATGCATGATCGTTCGTAAAATGCGCTGTTTTGTGTGTGGAGTTTCTTCCTTGGTGTCTTGTGTGTTCGCAGGTGTCGTATCCATTTCCCCCTCTCATTCCTAAGCTAAATCCTAAAATTATTGCGCACTTTATTGTGTATTCTTAACAAAAGGCAAAAAATATTTTCAAAATCATCACGCCTTACCGTTTATTTCCATAGGGATATAGACATCAATAAATGCATCATATGATTTGGGGGATACTCAAAAAGATCAAAAGATTCTCTCTTGTTGATTTAATTAAGCATAGAAGAAATATCTTAAAATCAAGCAATTTTAAGATTTTTTTAAGTTTTTTGGGTAGAACAAGAGGCATTGACGAATTGGTTTAGATTCGATAGTTGAAGGTATTTTTCATTGAGGGGAAGCATGACGCTACAATCGCTTTTACAGACATATCGTGATGAAGCGCGTACCGAACGAGATAAAGGTACATATTTTGAGCGTTTTGCTCTTGCTTATCTAACACATGATCCTCTTCAGTCTGGGTGTTATGAGAAGGTTCAAACCTTTAAAGATTGGGCTCATGAAAATGATTGGGATGGTCATGATACTGGTATCGATCTTGTTGCAAAGCTTCGTGATGGAGGGGGTTTTGCGGCAATCCAATGTAAATTTTATGATGCAGCCTATCGAATTAAAAAAGCAGATATTGATAGTTTTATTTCGGCATCAGGGAAAGCTCCATTCAAGCGGCGTGTTATTATAGATAGTACTGAAAGTGCTTGGAGTGATAACGCTGAAACAATGATACGGGGGCAGGATATTCCTGTTATACGGATTAATCTTTCCGATATACAACAAAGTCCGATCCGTTGGGAAACTTTTGCAGCCCAGGGCAAAGTTGTTTTGGAGGATAAAAAGAAGTTGCGTCCACATCAATTGGAAGCATTGCGTGATGTGCGTGCTGGGCTTGCTCAAGCAGATCGGGGGAAGCTTATTATGGCTTGTGGGACTGGTAAGACATTTACCAGTCTTAAAATTGCTGAGGATTTGGCTGGTGAAGGCAAGTTTGTTTTGTTTCTTGTTCCTTCCTTGGCACTGATGTCACAGACGGTCCGTGAATGGACAACGGATGCAGAAATCGGATTGAGATCCTTTGCTGTCTGTTCAGATACACAAGTGGGAAAGCGTCGTAAAAATAGTGATGATGTTGCTGAAATTGATGTGTTTGATCTTGCTTTTCCGGCGACAACCGATGCTGCTAAACTTGCAGAACAGGTGGCGAAGAGTGTTGCAGATAAGATGACCGTGGTGTTTGCAACCTATCAATCTATTCAGGTGATTGCTGATGCTCAGAAAAACTATGGTTTGCCAACATTTGATCTTATCATTTGTGATGAAGCGCACCGTACAACAGGGGCAACGCTGGTGGGCGAGGATGAATCCAATTTTGTTAAGGTGCATTCCAATGATGTTATTCGTGCCAAGAAACGCCTTTATATGACAGCGACACCACGTATTTTTGGTGATAACGCAAAAAGTCGCGCGAATGAAGTTAATGCTGTTCTTGCTTCTATGGATGATGAAAAGCTTTTTGGTAAAACACTTTTTTATCGGGGTTTTTCATGGGCAGTACAAAATGATCTTTTAACAGATTATAAGGTTATTGTCTTAGCAATGGACGAAAAATTGGTCAGTTCCGCTGTTCAGAAGCGCCTTAGTGATAGCGATTCTGAGCTTATTCTTGATGATGCAACAAAGATTATTGGCTGTTATAAGGCTTTGACAAAACAAAATATGAAGGCTGATGTTGGTACGGATTCATATCCTATGCATCGTGCTTTAGCGTTTTGTAAAACTATTAAAAGTTCTGAACTTGTGCGTGATGAGTTTTCTGCGGTTGTTAGAGAATATCTTGATTATACGAAAGAGGATACAGAAAATGAGCATTTTCTGAAGTGTGAAATTGAGCATGTTGATGGCACTTTTAATGCGAAGGATCGTGGTGCATTACTTGACTGGTTGAAAGCTGATAGTGGTGAGGATGTTTGTCGTATTTTGACCAATGCTCGGTGTTTGTCTGAGGGGGTGGATGTTCCGGCTCTTGATGCGATCATGTTTTTAAATCCACGCAAAAGCCAGATTGATGTTGTGCAAGCGGTTGGGCGGGTGATGCGTCGCTCTGAAGGTAAAAAGATGGGATATGTCATTTTGCCAATTGGTATTCCTCCTGATACTCCAGTGGAACAGGCTTTGAACAACAATGATAAATATCGGGTTATCTGGCAAATTTTAAATGCTTTGCGTGCGCATGATGATCGTTTTGATGCGACGATTAATAAGGCATCCCTCGGGCAAGATATCAGTAATGTGATTGAGATTATTGGTGTCACGCAGAGCACTGAGTTACAGGCTGTTACGGCTGTTGTAGACAATCTTCCGGTTCGCTCACAGCCTGCACGAGCGGGAATTGGAAGTCTGGAGCATGATTGCTTTCTTACAGAGCAGGTAAACGAGGAGCTTTCTTTCTGCGTAGATGAACTTTCTCGTGCGATTTTGGCAAAGATCGTTAAGAAATGTGGGACACGTGATTATTGGGAGGATTGGGCGAGCAATATTGCTGAAATTGCTAAGAATCATATCACGCGCTTAACAGGCATTCTGGCAGAGCCAAATACTGAGGCGCGTCAAGCCTTTGACAGGTTTGTGGCAGAACTGCGTGATGACTTAAATGATGCTGTTACAGAAGCTGATGCGATTGAGATGTTGGCACAGCATATTATCACGCGTCCTGTCTTTCAGGTGTTGTTTGAAGGCTATCAGTTCACACGTGAGAATCCTGTCTCGCGTGCTATGCAGCGTATGCTTGATGTGCTTGATGAGGCAAATCTTGATAAGGAATCCAAAGATCTGGAAAAATTTTACGCAAGTGTAAAATTACGAGCCAGTGGCATTACGGATCCAAAAGCAAAACAGAGGTTGATTGTAGAGCTTTATGATAAGTTTTTTCGTTATGCTTTTCCACGCACTGTAGAAAAACTAGGCATTGTTTATACCCCCGTCGAGGTTGTGGATTTTATTTTGCACTCTGTCAATGATGTCTTAGAGCAAGAATTTGGGCAAACGCTTGGCTCACCGGGTGTGCACATCATGGATCCTTTTACTGGAACAGGTACTTTTATCACGCGGCTTTTACAATCGGGTCTGATAAAGCCAGAAGAAGTGAAACACAAATTTTGTCGTGAAATTCATGCCAATGAAATCGTGCTTTTAGCCTATTATATTGCAGCCATTAATATTGAGACGACCTATCATGGTCTGATGGGGGGCGATTATGTTCCGTTTGAGGGAATTTGTTTGACCGATACATTCCAGCTTTATGAGCAAGAAAAAGACCTGATCAGTGATTTGCTGGTGGATAACAGTACACGTCTGGCGCACCAGAAGGAACTGGATATTCGTGTTATTGTTGGCAACCCCCCTTATTCTTCTGGACAAAAAAGTGAAAACGACAATGCGCAGAATATTGGCTATCCTAAATTGGATCGTCGCATTCGTGAAACCTATGCCGCTCAATCTAAAGCAAGCAATGTTAATGGACTTTATGACAGTTATATTCGTGCCATTCGTTGGGCAAGTGACCGTATAAAAGACTGTGGTGTTATTGGTTTTGTGACAAATGCAGGTTTTATCAGTAGTTACTCTACGGATGGTTTACGAAAATGTTTAATCGAGGAATTTAGCAGCCTTTATATTTTCCATTTGCGGGGGAATCAACGAACTTCTGGAGAACTCTCTCGAAAGGAGGGGGGAAAGATTTTTGGTTCTGGGTCTCGCGCACCTATTGCGATTTCCATTTTGGTTAAAAATCCGGATGCACAACAGCATGGGAAAATATATTTTCGTGATATTGGAGATTATCTCACAGCAAAAGAAAAGCTCCGTGAACTTCAGAGGTTGGGGAGTATTGGTGGTATCACACGTGAACACAGCTGGCAGATGATTACACCTGATGAGCATGGCGATTGGCTGAATCAGCGCAATAATGATTTTGAAAAATTTCTAGCCTTAGGTGACAAGAAAGGCAGTGATAAAAGGCTCTTTGAAAATTTTTCTGGCGGTATACAAACTAGTCGTGATGCTTGGACATATAACTCAAGTCGTGAAGCTTTAGCAAAGAATATGAGCAATATGATTGCTTTTTATAACAGTGAAGTAGAGCGTTTTAATGCTGCGTATCTACATTCTGATCGCAAAGCACGTGCAAATGCTGTGAACGATTTTGTCAATACAGATTCTAGAAAGATTAGTTGGAGTAGTAGCCTTAAAGAAGAATTAATAAGGGGGAAAGCTTTTAAATTTAAAGATACGTATATTACCCAGAGCCTTTATCGTCCTTTTACACAACAGTGGCTCTATTACAATCGTGTTTTTAACCATAGAGTTTTACAAATGCCACGTATTTTTCCTCTGGAACAAGCGGCTGAAAATAAGGTGATACAAGTTACGGGAATTGGAGCAAGCAGTGGCTTTTCTGTTCTGATGACTAAGAATTTATCTAATCTTCATGCAATGGATACTGGTCAATGTTTTCCACGGTATGTTTATGAAGATGCTGTGTCCTTGAAAAATAAGGAGGGGGATCAGGTTCATTTGTTTGCAAATTTTGCAGAGGAAAGCAAAGAAACTGGTTTAGAGCGGCGTGATGCTCTTACGGATGAAGGGTTGGCTTATTTTAAGGCAGCTTATCCTGGTGAAATGATAACAAAGGATGATTTGTTTTATTATGTTTACGGGATTTTGCATTCTGAAGATTATCGTGCTCGCTATGCGCATAATTTATCTAAACAATTGCCGCGTATTCCAACAGTTAAAAAGGTAGAGGATTTTTGGGCTTTTGTTACAGCGGGGCGCAAGCTTGGTGATTTGCATATGAATTATGAAGAGGTTGAACCCTATCCCGTTACCTATAAACAGGGTGATCCAAGAACTTGGGTGATTTCTGATGAGAAGAGTTTTTATCGTGTTGAAGCAATGAAATTTGCTGGTAAGCGTGGTGCTATTGACAAAAGCACCGTGGTTTATAATGCGAATATCACGATGCAGAATATTCCTCTTGAAGCGTATGAGTATGTGATCAATGGCAGGCCTGCTCTTGAATGGGTTATGGAGCGGCAGGTTGTCAAAACGGATAAAGCGAGTGGGATTGTGAATGATGCCAATCGCTATGCTGTTGAAACGGTGGGTAATCCAGCTTATCCATTGGAATTGTTTCAGCGGGTTATTACTGTAAGCTTGGAAACAATGAAAATTGTGCGCAACCTGCCAAAATTGGAAGTGAGAGAAACTGAAAAGGTTAAATTATCCATTGTGCGGTAAAACAGCGCTGTGTCGTAACAAACTGGCACTATCACACACCTTGTCAGCTCGTGGGTATTGCGACAGCCCTTGGCACTTGAGACAAGTCCATAAGAGGCATGTCTTTCTTGTACAGTTTTACGCTGCGCAGGCTCTCTTCCTTTGTGATGTGCAAGTCCTATGTGATGTGCAAGAAAATGGTTTTGATTGATTCAATAGAGAACAGATTTGAAATGAGAGAATCTGATGATATTGAGAGCTCTCATTCAAGTTGTAGCGTAATAAAGTTCCATTATAAATCAATATATTGTATGTGATAAAGCACCTTAGGCAGTGAGGTCGCTAAAATTATGACGCATGAGCTTTAGCGGCAGTGATGAATATTCTCAGGCAGGGTTTTCTTGTCGAGCTTTATGTGAGTAAACCATATAAATGGAGAAGCTGAGTGGAACCTGTCCAGAGAAAGTGGATTGTGTACAAATCGTTGCTAATAAGAATCGTCGCCTTTTGAGATGTTGAGAGGAAATGACAATTCTCATGAAATCTGTCTTTTGAGATGTTCTGATATTGAAGTGAGCAGGTGGAACGCGTTAGACAAGAAGCTGAGTTATTATTGTTTACAGATCAATAGAGTTTAAAAATTTTCGTTCTTTTTGGGAGAGGAAACCAGACAAAAGGTGATCTTAGAGAGCGAAATGATTTCAAAAAAGATTGCGATAAAAAACGTGGGGTATTTGTAGCGGTGTGCGTTTTGAGCTTATTTCTATCTGTGATCTAAAATGCTCTTATGAAGATGCTTTTTAGAATAAGAGATTGTTACTAATATATTGACTTATAATGATAGTTTAACATTCTCTCTGTTGAATGAGAAATCTAAGTATTATAAATTTTCTCATTTTAAATCTATTAAAATTACTTCTTTGCATGTCATACGAGGTTGATATGTTCGTGTTTAAGAAAGGCGTAATGCATGCCTCTTACCAATCATCCCAAGAGGTTTAAGAGCTATCGTAATACTTGGGGGGGTGGCAAAATATAGGGTGAGGCGGTTTGCATTTTTTATGAAGGGTAAGACAGTGGTATAAATAGATTTTTATGACAAGTCTGGAGATCTTATGGCTGTCTGGGGGCTCTATTTACAAGAGCTTATAATATTGGGATGGCATGTACAGATCCGCGCTGTGAGATATGTTTGGGATGTAAGAGATGTTTTGGGTGAACGTGCAAATACAGTGACACGTGCATTGGGATGTTCTGCGTTGTATGAGGGTAAGCTCTGTCGAGTTTTTATAGAGGCAACTCGTGTGGAAGGGTATGAAAGAAAGGTATGAAGAGGTCAGAAGATGGCAAGGTTTTTAAAAAGTCAGAAGGATAAAGATTAGAATGCGGTTCTGATATAGACTTGGAGCGTTTTAATATATTGGAATATAAGAATGCGGATTTGATTGATCTGTTGTATTGCGCTTTCAGCATTGTTCTTTTTAACAGGATAGGCAATGAAATGGATATCAGGCATTAAATATTTAAGTTCTCGCATTGAGCGCCACACATGGTAATCATGGGTGACGATATAAAGGGTTTTATAGTGGTGTTTTTTGATCCAATCGGCGCTTTCTTTAGCATTTCCTCTGGTGTTAATCGCTTGATGCCCGATGTCAATACAACAGGAGATAAGCCGTGGGGTAATATGCATGTTGTGCATGAGACTTTTCAGATTGGTTGTGGTATTTACGCCACTGATGAGGAGACGTGAACCAAGCCCCTTTTGTAAGAGATTAAGTCCTGTCTCTATTCGGTTTTCTCCGCCTGTAAGCACGATAATGGCATCCGCTTTGGGGAGAGGTGTTGGGGGAGAAAGTCGTTCAGTTTTTTCAGAAAAAATAATAAAACCGCCCCAGAAAATTAAAACAATGATTGAAAGAGTAAGGGTTGTCGGTGGAAAATAGCGAAATAAAAAGCAGAGAGACCAACTATTATAGTGGGTCCGTTTTGGAAGAGGACGTTCTAAATTGTTTTGCGTCAATGAGTTGAAAGTGTTGTGAGTCATAAAATTAAAATAAACCGTTTTCACATTGATCAATTTTTTTCAGTTGCGCTAAAATAGTCATGCGGTTTGTAAGGGTGGTAAGAAAAGAAACGAAAATAATAAGAAAAATGATTTTTCCGTAGGGGATGGAACTTATGGAAAGATGTCCAAACAAAGCTGTTACTTGGCTAGCTTCTACTCTTCCCAAGTTATAATTCGTCCAGAGACAAAAGGCTGAAAATAGAAATATGCTTGTGAGACCACCATATAAAGCACCACGCAGCGCAGTTTTAAAAAAATGCCAGTCAAATTGGCGAGCAATGAAAAGAGTTTCAGTACCAAGGAAATATAAGACATTGATAATATGTGTATTTTCTGCCAATGCATTGCGGGTGGCAAAAATGATGGTGAGGATAAGAGAGCCTAAAACCAATGCTAAAATTGAAAAACCAATGAAAACAGTGGTGTGTGCCATGGTCGCAAAACGATGAACCCAAACACGGTGATCATCAAATTGACCTCCTGGAATTTGGGTTTTAATGGCGTGATTAATGGCTGCAAAATTGATTTTTTCATCTCTCTTCAGGGTCACAATGATGAGGCGGGGAAGGGGTAGTTCATTGACATTGAAGCCTGTTCCAAGCCATGGCTCCAGTAACTTTTCTGTAGCTTTTTGGTCAACAATTTTTGCATCTTGTACACCAGAAAATGTTTTAACCAATTGTACGGCATCACGGAGTGCTTTGTTGATATCAACATTGTCAATGGGGCGTATCTGTATTGTTGCTTCATAGCTAATCTGATTACTCCAATTTTGGGCGGCACGTTGGACTAAATCAACACCAATTAAGGTGAGGCTTGAGAGAAATGTCATAATAGCAATCACGGCTACTAGTGCTTTTCCAGAAATATTGCCACTGGGAATAATCGCTGTTGTGTTTTTTTTATTGCTGGTAAAAACGGAGAAAAATTTATTCATGAATCGTCATCCGTCCGTTATGGAGAAGCATACGCCGTGCTGCAACTTGTTCCATTAAGGCAATATCATGGGTGGCAATGATAACAGCCGTTCCAAAACGGTTTAATTCAATAAACAAACGCAGGAGGCGTTTTGCCAAGGGCGGATCGACATTTCCGGTGGGTTCATCGGCAAGTAGAATTTCAGGTTGATCAATGAGTGCGCGTGCAATGGCTACCCTTTGTTTTTCCCCACCGGAAAGAACCGGTGGTAAAACATGAATATGATCTCCAAGACCTACCCAACAGAGAAGATCTTCCACTTCACTGCGATAGGTTGCTTCTTCTTGTCCTTTAATGCGTAAAGGTAAGGAAACATTTTCATAAGTGGTCATGTGGTCGAGTAAACGAAAATCTTGAAAAACCACACCGATACGTTGTCGCAGCGCAGGGAGCTCTTGTCGTTTGAGTAATGCTGTGTCTGTTCCAAAGAGATCAATATGACCGCGGGTGGGTTTGAGTGCTAAAAACATAAGACGCATCAGCGACGTTTTCCCTGCTCCAGAGGCACCTGTGAGAAATTGAAATGATCCAGGAGGAATATGAAAGCTAATATCACGAAGGACCTCAGGGCCCATTCCATAGCGTAGGCCGACATTTTCAAAATGAATCACTTTTTATTATTACTCCTGATTTTATATGGCATCATTTATTCTAAGAACTCTTACTTTCATTGCTTTAGATTTTTGTTGTAAGCTTGCTTATTTTAGATTTCATGGTTTTCAATATTTTTTATACACCCTCGTTATAGATAAATATTTTTGCTCAAGAATATTATCACTTATACTTTCTTTTTTAGCTTTGTTTATGATTTTAGCAGGAATTTCAAAGGGATTCTAGCATAAACATCAGAACTATTTTTCCTTCTTACTCAGAGGCTTTTTTTGCATTGAGTGGACATTAGGTGATTTTAAAAAGCTATGTTGCTCTTTTTATCTTACTTTCTTATTCTTGTTCGCATCCCAATCCTGAGGTTTTTGCTTAAATTATTTCTTACCTGTTATGAAAAAAAGCGTTTGTTGTTAGAATGATTGAGCTTCTCATGAATTGTTTTGTTTTTTATTCTCCTCGGTGGTTTTCGTAATAATGCTGAGATAATTTTAGCAAAAAAACAAAAACCACCGTATGTTGTATTGCGTCGTGTTTTTTAGTTTTGTCGGTTGGCAATCAGATCTTCAACAACTTGCGGTTCGGCAAGGGTTGAAATATCTCCGAGAGTATCAAAATCGTTTTCAGCGATTTTTCGTAAAATACGTCTCATAATTTTTCCTGATCGCGTTTTGGGAAGCTGTGGGGCAAATTGAATTTTATCCAATATGGCAATAGAACCTATTTCTTGTCTTACATGTTTAATAAGCTCTTTTTGTAACTCTTCACTCGGCGCTGTCCCTTCCATTAAGGTGATAAAACTATAAATTCCTTGTCCTTTAATGGGATGCGGGTAACCCACAATGGCTGCTTCTGATACAGCGGGATGAGAAACAAGGGCTGATTCAATTTCAGCAGTTCCTAACCTGTGTCCCGAGACATTGAGAATGTCATCAACCCGCCCTGTAATCCAGTAATAGCCGTCACTATCGCGCCTACAACCATCGCCTGTAAAATATCTTCCTTTATAGGAGGAAAAATAAGTTTGAATAAAGCGCTCATGATCTTTATAAAGCGTGCGCATTTGTCCTGGCCATGAATCACTGATACAAAGATTGCCTTCTGCTTCACCTTCTAAAATATTGCCTTGGGCATCAACAATTTGGGGTTGAACACCAAAAAAAGGACGTGTGGCTGATCCTGCTTTAAGGGGTGTTGCACCGGGCAAGGGCGTGATCATATGCCCTCCTGTTTCCGTTTGCCACCATGTATCGAGAATCGGACAACGGTCATTTCCAATTATATGATAAAACCATTCCCATGCTTCTGGGTTAATAGGTTCTCCTACTGTGCCTAAAAGACGCAACGACGTCCTGTTTGAGTGTTCAACAAATGAATTTCCTGCTCCCATTAAGGCGCGGATAGCTGTTGGTGCGGTATAGAGTGTATTGACTTGATGCTTGTCGACAATTTCCCAGAATCTGCCTTTGTCAGGAAAGGTTGGTGTGCCTTCAAACATTAAAGTGGTCGCACCATTGCATAAAGGTCCATAAACCAAGTAAGAATGACCGGTAATCCACCCAATATCAGCTGTGCACCAGTAAACTTCATTGGGGTGGTAATCAAAAACATATTGGTGAGTCATCGAGGCAAAAACAAGATAGCCTGCTGTGGTATGCAAAACACCTTTAGGTTTGCCGGTGGAGCCTGAAGTATAAAGAATAAAAAGTGGATCTTCAGCATTCATTGGTTCTGGTGGACAAGCTGTTTTGGTATGAGCTATCTCTTCGTGGTACCAAAAATCACGCCCCTCTACCCATTGAATGGGTCCACAAGTCCGCCGTATAACCATGACTTGGTCCACATGCACGTTTTGGCGCGCTGCTATCTCAATAGCATGGTCAACGTTGTCTTTTAAGTTAATCCGTTTGCCGCCACGCAAGCCGTGATCAGCGGTAATCATAAAGGTTGATTCACAGTCAACAAGGCGTCCTGCTATTGCTTCAGCAGAAAAGCCTGCAAAAATAACCGAATGAACAGCACCAATGCGGGCACACGCGAGCATAGCATAGGCTGCTTCGGGAATCATGGGGAGATAAATGGTTACTTTATCGCCTTTCTTAATACCACGACTTTTCAAAAGATTAGCAAAACGACAAACATGTTCATAAAGCTCGTTATAGGTTATTTTTTTATCATGATAGGGGTTATCCCCTTCCCAAATGAGCGCGATTTTGTCTCCATGAGTTTTCAGGTGGCGATCAATGCAATTATAGGCAACATTTGTTATTCCATCTTCGTACCATTGAATCGACACATCTCCGTTAAAAGAAGTGTTTTTTACTTTTGTAAAAGGTTTAAACCATTCAATGCGTTGACCATGTTTTGCCCAGAAGCTTTCTGGATCATTAATGCTTTCTCGATACCATTGTTGATAAGTTTCCTCATCGAGTAAAGTATTTTTTTTGATCTCTTCTGATATTGGATAAATTTTTTCAGTCATGTTTCCCTCTTTTTATTGTTTGGAAAAATCTGCCTCTGTATTTTTGTATGGTTATATTTGTGGCAGAGTTTTCCCAAAAGCTTTTCATTGTGAGGTTAGACTAAATGACAAAGATTAGAATAGTCAATTTTTAAATCTGATACGTTTTTCTTAAAAAGGTATTTTATGCTTTTAGGATATTCAAATATGGCAAAGACTATTGCGGTATAGAGCCTTTTATAAACGCACAAAGGCACTAAAAAATATCATATAAAAAGGGAGATAAAGGTGCTTTATTGATTATCACTTTAAATGTTTTTTATTTTGTATTCCCTTATTTAAAAAAGAATAAGTTTATTAATAATTAATTAAACCAAAATATCAAAAATAATGAAAAGAATTACTGTATATAAATTTTATTTTATAGTTACTTTCCAACTGTAACTACCACTTTTAAAAACCAATAGCATATATAGGGATAAAGACAATGAGAATACAAAACATTCTTACGATTTCATAACAAATATTCATTATAAAAAAATCCTGATTATAAGATGTGATTCACAATAGATATCTCCGAAAACTATTTTATCCACAGATGTAGATATTTAATTTTGGTATATTCTTTCGAATATATTTACAGAATTATTTATCTTCAGAGATATCTTTGTCGCTATATGACCGAATGTGCTGCATGAACCAAAAATATTAATTCTCCTTAATTATCTACATTAAAAGTAGTATCATAATGATACATTTCAAATGGCTATCATGTATTTTATATCATAATAAAAGATAAATTTAAAAAAATAACAATAAAAATAATTTATAAATCATATATATATTATGTATATATGAAATTTTTTCTTAAATAGATAATAATATTACTTATAATATTTTAAAATATAAGAAATTACACCATATTTTTTCTTAATTAAAGTTTAAATTTAGAAAAATTGCGTATATGAAAAGTTGAAGTTTTTCTCTTTGTTTACGAGAACGATAAAGAAATATCGTTATTGGGATCGATCTCATTGCCATTGTTTTGCCTGCATGTATTATGCGCATATGCTTGGGATTAGTTCTTTTATTTTTCAGGCGAATATTGACCGTATTTTATGCTTTGTAGAGCATAGAAAGCCTTTTGCTATTGTTGGACCTTATAGATTGCTATTCATGTTGTTTAACGCGGCTCTTGGTGCTCTATTGGGCATTTGAGATGTTTATTTTGCTCAAGTGACTTACATGAAAGAGTTTTGTTACTGTATTATGCAGCCATAAGCCTCTTTTTGCCTGCTTTACGCCATTGGCATGTGGGAAAATCGTTTACGCCTGTTGGGGAAGTTAAGAGAATTCGTGGTTTTTAATGGAAATCATTGCGATAATCGTATTAAATATTTTTTTGCAATTATTTATTTCGTGACAGTTTTTTTCATTCATGCGCAACGCCCCTCTTATCATTTTGCCTTTATATAAGGATTTATTTTTTATGTTGCTTTTGCTGGAGAGGCGGTCAGAGGGGAGGTGAAGTAGAGCCAATGTGCGAGAATATGAGAGCCAAATTGCAATGCTATCTTAAATCTATTGTACGTGTTGTGGATGTGCCGGTGAGAATTTTGAGAAGACCAGCTTTTTTGCTAGAATTGCTCTTTTATTGATATTGAAGGAAATATTTTTTCTCATTTCTGCTGTTTTTGGCTTGTTCGTAGAATTTTCAATGGGGATTTATATAAGGGGGAATGAATTTATATGAGGGGAAATTGCTTTACACAGGGCGTTTTCCAAATAAAGCAGAGCCAATGCGAAGGACGTTAGAGCCAAACTGTAGAGCGGTTTTGAAGTCACTGGACATACCCATGGAAAGCTTTGAAAGACCTGCTTGTTTTGTTAATTTTGCTAAGAGCGCGAAATAGGGTCCGGGGTTTTCATCGACAGGGGGGATGCTCATAAGACCGATGATATCGAGTCCATAGTTGTTTTTGCATTGAGAAACAAAAGGGATCACTTCTTGCGGAGCAACACCACTTTTTTGCGGTTCTAATCCAATGTTAACCTGAACGTAGCAGGGGAGATGCCTTTTTTGCTTTTCCATTTCTTCAGCTAAGCTTTTGGCTATTTTTTCACGGTCAACCGTTTGGATGACATCAAAAAGTTTTACTGCCTCTGCCGTTTTATTTGATTGTAGGGGACCGATGAGATGGAGTTTAATATTTTCAAATTGTTGACGTAAAGCAGGCCATTTTTGTGCTGCTTCTTGTACGCGGTTTTCTGCAAACAAAGATTGGCCTGCTTGTAAAATGGGGCGTATATCAGCGGCAGAAACAGTTTTTGAAACAGCGATAAGTTCAATTTCTTCTACAGGGCGTTGTAACTCTTGACATGTTTCAGCAATGTCTTTTCGAAGGTTTTGCCATGCTTCAATGGAAGGGGCATCGAGGGGCGTTTGTGTATTCATGTTTTTGTGCTTTACCTTTTTTGTTCAAGAGTTGGTCGTTTTTTTTTAAAGTTTTATAAAATACTTAGGGAAATATTTCACGAAAATGTTGACGATGAGGTTAATCCATGGTCAAGCATAATAAAACAAGTTTTTGGTTCTGTTTTATTAAAAGAGTATAATGGGAATGACAATTGAGCATTATAAGATAGGCGAACGCTATAATCCACGTGCGAGAGAAAAAAAATGGCAAGAAATTTGGGATGAAAAGAAAATTTTTCAGACTCTTCAAGAAGATGCTCGTGAAAAATATTATGTTTTAGAAATGTTTCCTTATCCTTCTGGCCGTATTCACATGGGGCATGTGCGCAATTATGCCATGGGGGATGTGGTTGCACGCTATAAACGCGCCAAGGGGTTTAATGTGCTTCATCCCATGGGGTGGGATGCTTTTGGGATGCCGGCTGAAAATGCCGCTATGCAAAATAAAGTGCACCCTAAAACTTGGACCTATCAAAATATTGCGGTGATGCGTGGGCAATTAAAGCAATTAGGGCTCTCGATAGATTGGACTCGGGAATTTGCGACTTGTGATGAGGAATATTACCACCGACAACAAATGTTGTTCCTTGATTTCTATCAAAAGGGGTTGGTAGCACGTAAAGTGGCTAAGGTGAATTGGGACCCTGTTGATCATACTGTTTTGGCCAATGAACAGGTTGTTGATGGGCGGGGATGGCGTTCTGGTGCGTTGGTGGAACAACGTGAGTTGACCCAGTGGTTTTTCAAAATTAGCGACTTTAGTGAAGATCTCTTGGCAGGGCTTGAAGAGCTGAACCAATGGCCGGAAAAAGTTCGCACCATGCAAAAAAATTGGATTGGAAAATCACAAGGTTTGCTGATTCGTTGGGCTTTAAAGTCGGCGGGTGATGCTGGTGATGTTTGTGAGAAATTTGATGAGGTTGTTTGTTATTCAACGCGTCCTGATACACTGTTTGGTGCCTCCTTTTTGGCTCTGTCTGTTGATCATCCTATTGCACAAGCTTTGGCAAAAAAAGACAAAGCGTTGAGTGCTTTTATTGAAAATTGTCGGTGTGGGGGAACGACAACGGCAGCACTTGAAACAGCTGAAAAACAAGGGTTTCTCACGCCCCTTTTGGCTGTTCATCCTTTCGATTCAACAGTACATATTCCCGTTTATATCGCGAATTTTGTGCTTATGGACTATGGAACAGGGGTTGTTTTTGGTTGTCCAGCTCATGATCAGAGAGATTTCGATTTTGCGCGTAAATATGATCTTCCAATAAAACCGGTGGTTTTACCAAAAGGAGAGCAAGCAGAAGATTTTGTTATTACTGAAACACCTTATACGGGTGATGGGGTGATGATCAATTCCAGTTTTTTGGATGGTTTGACACCCCGACAAGCTTTTGAAGAAGCTGCTAAAAAGCTTGAAAAACAAATGCTCAATGGGCAACCGCAAGGGAAGAAAACAGTGCAATTTCGTTTGCGTGATTGGGGGATTTCACGTCAACGTTATTGGGGGTGTCCTATTCCGATGATCCATTGTACAACTTGTGGGGTTGTTCCTGTTCCACGTGCCAATTTACCGGTTGTGTTGCCTGATGATGTTACTTTTGATCAACCGGGCAATCCTCTTGCACGACATGAAACATGGCAGAATGTTACTTGTCCTTCCTGTGGTCAACCTGCCAAACGCGAAACCGATACCATGGACACATTTGTTGACTCTTCTTGGTATTATGCACGCTTTACGGCTCCTTTTGCGCAGGAACCTGTTGATAAACAAGCAACCGCTGAATGGTTGCCTGTGCAACAATATATTGGTGGAATTGAGCATGCCATTTTGCATCTTCTTTATGCACGCTTTTTTATGCGTGCTATGAAATTGGTCGGTCATGTGACGGTAGATGAGCCTTTTAAGGGGCTTTTTACCCAAGGTATGGTGGTGCATGAAACCTATCGAGATGATAAAGGGTGGGTTTCTCCAGCAGAGATTTCGATTGTTGAAAAAGATGGAAAGCGGTGTGCTTATAAATTAACCGATCAAAGTGAAGTGACGATTGGTTTGATTGAGAAAATGTCAAAATCAAAAAAGAATGTCGTTGATCCTGATGATATTATTGCATCTTATGGCGCTGATACTGTGCGTTGGTTTGTGTTGTCAGATTCTCCTCCCGAGCGGGATGTCATTTGGACAGAATCTGGTGTTGAAGGTGCACATCGCTTTGTACAGCGTGTTTGGCGCCATGTGGCTGTGAGTGCTTCTATTTTAAAGGATGTGGCGCCTTGTGCAGGGCATCAGGGGGCGGCTTTGGAACTCTCAAAGGTCGCACATCGCACGCTCCACGCTGTAGAAGATGATTTGGAAAAATTCGCTTTTAATCGGGCTATTGCACGCCTTTATGAATTCTTGAATATTATGGCGCCGTTGTTAAATAGGATAGAAAGTGTTGACGATGAAATGAAAGCTTCTTTACGTCAAGCTATGGATTTTTTTCTTGCTATGATTGCACCCATGATGCCCCATTTAGCAGAAGAATGTCATGCTGCTTTAGGGGGAAAAAATTTAATATCTGCGCTTGCTTGGCCTATTTATGATCCCACGTTAACCGTTGCGGAATGCTATACTTTGCCAGTACAAATTAATGGTAAAAAACGTGGTGAGGTGAGCGTTGCAGCAACTGCTGATGAGGTGATGATTAAAGAAGCGGTTTTGGCGTTAGATTTTGTAAAGGCGCAGCTGATTGAAAAGCCTGTGAAAAAAATCATTGTTGTTCCACAAAGGATTGTGAATGTCGTTTTTTAGAAGTTCTATTCTTGTCATTTTAGCTGGTGTATTCACACTGTTGTGTGGATGCAAAGTTGAACCGCTTTACCGTCAAGAGTTGCAGAGTGCAATGACAATGGATTCTGCTTCTTATGGGAATCCTGCTTCTGGATACCCTTCTGGACAAGCTTCTTTGGGATTAGCGCAAAAGCTTGCTTCTATTGTTGTGGAAGAACCTTCGGATCGTTTTGGTCAAATGGTGCGCAACCATCTGCTTTTTCTTTTGTATGGAAATGGTGCTAAACCTTCTCTACCTGCTTATCAATTGGCATTACAGATATCCGTCTTTACAAGAGAATCTATGCAGATAGAGGTTGATTTCGAGAAAAAGAGAAAGGGACGACCTTCTGTTGGAACTGTTATGAGCAGAGCTTCTTACACTTTGCAGGATATGAAAAATACTCTTGTTGCAAAAGGAACAGCAATGATGAATGCATCTTTTGAGCGACTTCGTCAAGAATATGCAACGCTGCAAGCAGAAGAAGATGCAAAAAAACGTGTTGCGGAAGAGTTGGCTGAACAGATCTTTTTGTTACTTTCAAAAGATCTTTCCAATAAAAATTCTAGATATTAAGCAATATTTTGTCCTGTTTTTTTCCAGTCGTCGAGGAATATTTGCAACCCTTTGTCGGTGAGAGGGTGTTTGACCAGTGCTTTTAAGATTGCTGGTGGAACTGTTGCAATGTCAGCACCACTGAGTGCTGCTTCTTTGACATGATTAACGGTGCGGATTGAAGCGGCCAAGATTTGTGTTTCAAAGTTATAGTTATCATAAATTGTGCGAATTTCATGAAGCAGTTCACTTCCATCATTTCCACAATCATCAAGTCTACCAATAAAAGGTGAAACGAATGTTGCGCCTGCTTTGGCAGCTAATAAGGCTTGATTGGCAGAAAAACAAAGTGTGAGATTTGTTTTTAGTCCTGCTGCTGTGAGGGCTTTACAGGCTTTTAATCCATCGAGTGTTAAAGGAAGCTTGATACAAATATTGTCGGCAATCTTTGCTAAAACAGCTGCTTCTTTCATCATGCTTTCAAATTCCGTTGCTGCAACTTCAGCAGAAACAGGTCCGCTAACGAGAGCACAAATTTCTTTTGTAACATCAAGAATATTGCGTCCTGATTTTAGGATAAGAGAGGGATTGGTGGTAACACCATCAACAAGGCTTAAATTCTGTAACTCTTGAATTTCTTCAATATTGGCGCTATCCACAAAAAATTTCATCTCTAACCTCTTCTTTTTAGCTTTATCCTATTTTTTGTTATGCGCTATTGTTGACTGCAAAAGCAAGAGAAAGAATTAATATCTGTGTAAAGAACAAGAATGCTATGGTGTTAATCATGTACCCGTTTTCGGTAAAGAAATATGATTTATCGTTTCCACACCCATTTCATAGTGTTACTCGTGATAAGGTATAGAATTCATTGCGTACCAACATTTTTGCGTATTGGCATCTTTGCGTAGCGGTGTTTTTATATTTATGGAAATAAGCTAGTATTATCAAACACTTTGCTCATTTCCTATTTGCGATTGCTCTTGATATTTGAGAGTGCATCATAAGATACCTTCCTTTTTTAGGGGGTATGTTTAACTTTGTTTTTGATGAAAGCGGATGGATTTATTTTGTCGTAAAACACTGTTGAAGAACGCCTGTAAAATTTTACGCATGAAGGGTTTTTTTTATGGTCAATTACATTGATTTATTCTGTGTTCTCCATTCTTCAACAATACGCTTTTGTGCTGCTTGTATTGTTGCTTGATTCTCAATCAAGCTGAAAGATGTATACACGTGTTTTCACGTTTTGGCACAAAGCCAAGGTGAATATTGTAACGGCTCCATTTGCAATATTATTCTCCTTATAATTAAAATCATGGGATACTCTTTCATCACTAAGGATTTACAAATGTTCCTCGATGGGTTTGAAATGAGAAAAATTCATCGTATTGAGTTTTTTTTATTACAATAGGTAATAATGATGATTATATCTTTATAAATCAGTCTGTTGAAGATAAATTGAGATATGAGGCAGTAAAAAATAAAAGTGTGCGTTGGAAAAAAGTCATACTATGGGATCGCTTTGTTGAAGGACGCACTTACGATCTCGTGTTGAATGCTTAATAATGATGCGCTTTATTTGCACAGAAGAATGGTGCTGTTTTTTTGCTATAGAGTTTTTTGTTATAGACGATGATATTGGTCCTTTTATTGGTACTTTGGTGATGGAATGCGTGTTAAAAAGAATTTTTGTTAAAAAAGTGTTGTGATAGGGGGGAAAGATTGAATCCTGCAATGAATTTTATAAGAGTGTTTAAAGATAAGGTGTAGACTTGTTGGTGCTCAATAGGTCGTAGATTGGTTAAAAAGATGAATTCAAACATGATAGAGGAAAAGATTGTATCCGTATTGGTTCCTCTTCCTGTTGCTCACGCTTATAGTTATAAAGTTCCATCTTCTATGGAGGTGAACGTTGGTTCTTTTGTTCGGGTTCCGGTGATGGGGCGTGAGCTTTGCGGTTTTGTTGTGGACGTTGGAGAGCAGACAGCCGATGGGCAAAAGTCTGCTCCTGTGGCGCGTGAAAAATTACGCTCTCTGCTTCATGTTTTTGATTGTCCCCCATTAAAGGCAGAAATGATCACATTTTTGCGTTTTGTTAGTCGCTATACAATGGCACCTTTTGGTCTTGTAGCACGATTGGTTTTGTCGGTACCGGCTGCTTTAGAGCCGGAAGCGCAGATGCTGGGTTTGCGATATTGTGGTGGAAATGTAGAACGTCTTACACCAGCGCGATCACGGATTTTAGAATTGGTGCGTAATGAGAAGATATGGACACGTTCTGGTCTGGCACATGCGGCTGGAACTTCGGTTTCTGTTGTTGAAGGTTTAAAAGCGCTAGGAATTTTTGAAGATGTTAAGGTTCCTGCTCCTGATCTTGTGGCAATGCCTGATCCTGATTTTTGTCCCCCTCAGTTGCAGGGAGCGCAAAATGAAGCAGCAACATTATTGCGGGAAGGTGTTTTATCTTCTCAGTTTCAAGTTTTTTTGCTTGATGGTGTTACCGGATCAGGAAAGACGGAAGTTTATTTTGAAGCGGTCGCTCAAGCTTTCAAAGGGGGCAAGCAGGTTTTAATTTTATTGCCGGAAATTGCTTTAACTCAGCAGTTTTTAGATCGTTTTTATGCACGTTTTGGCGCTGCGGCAGCAGAATGGCATTCTGATCTGACGCCACGTCGTAGAGAACGCGTCTGGCGGCAAGTTGCAGAAGGGCGGGTGCGTGTTGTGGCTGGGGCTCGTTCGGCGCTTTTTCTTCCCTTTCCTAAGCTTGGCTTGATTGTTGTCGATGAAGAACATGATAGCGCTTATAAACAAGAAGAGCGCATTTTTTATCATGCGCGTGATATGGCTGTTGCACGAGGCTCTTTTGAGTGTTTTCCTGTTATTTTATCTTCAGCAACACCGTCGATTGAAAGCCAAGCCAATGTTTTAAAAGGGCGTTATCAAAAGGTGCATTTACCTTCCCGTTTTAAAGAAGTTGCACTTCCACAGTTGCGGGTGGTTGATATGCGCCAAGGAGGAGTGCAAAAGGGGCGCTTTATTTCCTTTGCTCTTGAAAGAGCTTTAAAACAAACGCTTGATAAGGGCGAACAAGCTCTTCTTTTTCTTAATCGTCGTGGTTATGCACCTTTGACTTTATGCCGAATTTGCGGACATCGTTTTCATTGTACTGATTGTTCAAGTTGGTTGGTCGAACATCGTGCGCAAGGGCAACTGAAATGTCATCATTGTGGATATCATGAACCACTTCCTCAAGCCTGTCCTGAATGCGGGACATTAGATCATCTTGTGGCTTGCGGACCGGGTGTGGAAAGAATTGCCGAAGAAACACAAATGCTTTTTCCTCAAGCGCGATCATTGATTCTTTCAACAGATCTCAAAGGAGGGATTGGGCAGTTGCGAAGCGAATTACAAGCCATTGCCAATGGCGATGTGGACATTATTATTGGAACACAGCTGGTCGCTAAAGGACATCATTTTCCCAAGCTCTCTCTGGTTGGTGTTATTGATGCTGATCTTGGTCTTGCCAATGGCGATTTACGCGCAAGTGAACGTACCTATCAGCTGCTTTCTCAAGTTACCGGAAGAGCAGGGCGTGTGGGATTGAAAAGTTTAGGATTATTGCAAACTTATCAACCAGATCATCCGGTCATCAAAGCCTTACTTGCATGCCAGCCAGAAGATTTTTACACACGTGAGATTGCAGCGCGTCAGCATTATCATTTGCCCCCCTATGGGCGGCTTGCCTCTTTGATTGTGTCTGCACAACAGCGCCAAGCAGCAGAACATTATGCGCGCGCATTGCGTCAAGCAGCGCCACGGGAAAAAAATATCTCTGTTATGGGACCAGCAGAAGCGCCTTTGGCTCTGGTTCGGGGGCGTTATCGTTTTCGGCTTTTGCTGCAAGGACAGCGTTCTTTTGATATACAAGGGTTTATACGTGCAATGCTTAGAGGTACACCCAAAATGCCCAGTTCCGTTCGGGTTCAAATTGATATTGATCCGCAAAGTTTTTTCTAAAACCAGTATCGCATAAAGTGAAGGTCTTTTTGCTTAAGGTGCTTTACTTGAACTCTTATATTATTCAGAATAAGCATCCAGGCAGCAAAATATGATATATGTACATTGCATTAAGTAGAGCCACGGGAAAAAATATCTTTGTTATAGAACCAGCAGAAGCGCTTCTCTTCTTCGAGGGCACTATCATTTCGGCTTTCACTTCTTTTTTGTATGAGGGACAGTATCTTTTTGATAGGCGGATTATAAGGGCTGAAAATGTTTAGCTGTACACCCAAAATACCCAATTCTATTCGAGTTTATTGATCTATGCTTTTTCTAAATCAGTGCAATATAGTGCCATATAAAGTGAAGCTATGCGGGCTTAATGAAGGGCGTGATTTTGATAAAAAAATTTGAAAAGAGAGAATTTGTCGATATTTGAAGCTTGTCCGGTATGAAAAATGATATATTATCATTATAAATCAATGTTTTGTATATTTAAAGAGTGTGCTTACAAGAAAATATTACTTGGTGAAATTTTTTAAAAGGAGTGGGTATTTGAAGAAAAAAGAGCAATGTTTTCTTTAATTTTTAGGAGGATATTCATTATTTTTTCTTTCTTATCAGTTTGAAATAATAGACTTTTTCAATCGCAGCTGCATCTCATTAAAGGTCTTGTGGTGATAAAGGGAGTGTTTTTGGGAGAAGAAGTATTTTATTATGGTGGCAAGGGCATTTGAAGAAAAATCAAAGAGAGTGAAAAAATCGCTCAGAGAATGTCAAAAAGAGGCATAAAAAACTGTGATGCCATCCTGTATATCTAAAAAAAATGCTTTTCAAAAATATTTTGAATATTTTATTAAAATTTTTAAAAAGCAGCGATTTGTGGTGTTGCGAGTCGGCTATGTCTATGCTAGAAACCAAGTGATTTTTGTTCTAGGTTTTAAGAAAAAGATTCTTAAGATTGAGAATGTCTGTTTCATTTCATCTGATAACTATCAGAGAGTCGCTCAAGGGAAAGAGGCGGTATTTCGTGTCGGATTCATTTTCTCTCATACCGCTGCCGTTGGTAGATCAACGCTATGCGCAAGCGCTTTTTGATTGCGTTCAAGAAGCCGGAAACGTTGAAAAGGTTGAAAAGGCAGTAGAGGATCTTTTACTTGTTTTGGAGCATAAGGATTTAAAACGCTTTGTGCTTAGTCCATTCTTTTCAGTTAAAGAGCAAATTAAGGTGATGCAATCTGTTTGTGCAAACATCAAATTTGCTGATAAAAACGCAAGGCAGATCATTGGTAATTTTTTACGCGTTATTGCAACAAACCGTAGGCTTAGTGCCGTATTTGGTATTTTACGTGCTTTTCAGCATTGTGTTGCACGCGCTCGTAGGCAGGTTACTGCGCAAATTGTTTCTGCGCGCCCCTTAAGTTCTCAACAAAGACAAGAGTTGTGTGAGGCTTTGGAAGGTGTTGTTGGAGGAAAAGTCTTGCTGCACATCATTGTGGATCCAACAATTCTTGGTGGATTAATCGTTCGTGTGGGGTCGTCTCAAATTGATACGTCTCTTCTCACAAAATTGTCTTCACTTAAGCTTGCATTGAAAAAAGAGGTCAGCTGATGGATATTAGACCATCTGAAATTTCAAAAATTCTAAAAGAGCAAATCAAAAACTTTGACCAAAAGGCTGAGGTTTCAGAAATTGGTTGGGTTCTCTCTGTAGGGGATGGTATTGCTCGCGTTTATGGTTTGGATAATGTCCAAGCAGGGGAAATGGTCGCCTTTCCAAACGGTGTGCGTGGTATGGCACTCAATTTGGAAGTTGATAATGTTGGTGTGGTCATTTTTGGCTCAGATCGTGATATTCGTGAAGGTGATTGTGTAAAGCGGTTAGGTGCTATCGTCGATGTTCCTGTGGGGCCGGCTTTGCTTGGGCGTGTGGTTGATGCGTTGGGAAACCCTATCGATGGTAAGGGGCCCATTAAAGCAACAGAGCGTCGTCGTGTCGATGTTAAGGCTCCTGGAATTATTCCGCGTCAGTCTGTCCATGAACCGATGTCGACCGGATTGAAAGCGATTGACGCACTCATCCCTATTGGACGAGGGCAGCGTGAATTGGTGATTGGTGATCGCCAAACAGGAAAAACAGCAATTTTGCTCGATACATTTTTAAACCAAAAACCTTTTCATGAGACAGGGGCTGGACGAGAGCAAGACAAAGTTTATTGTATTTATGTGGCTATCGGTCAAAAACGTTCGACGGTGGCACAATTCGTTAAAGTTTTAGAAGAACGTGGAGCGCTGGAATATTCTATTATTGTTGCAGCGACCGCTTCTGATCCAGCACCACTGCAATTTATTGCACCTCTTGCTGGGTGTGCTATGGGTGAGTATTTCCGTGATAATGGGCAACATGCTTTGATTGGTTATGATGACTTATCAAAACAGGCGGTGGCGTATCGTCAAATGTCTCTTTTATTGCGTCGTCCTCCAGGTCGTGAAGCTTATCCGGGAGATGTTTTCTATCTGCATTCGCGTCTTTTAGAGCGGGCTGCGAAGTTGAATGCGGAAAATGGATCTGGGTCGTTGACAGCTTTGCCGGTTATTGAAACGCAAGCAAATGATGTTTCTGCCTATATTCCTACAAATGTGATTTCGATTACTGATGGGCAAATTTTTCTAGAGACTAATTTGTTTTATCAAGGAATTCGTCCTGCTGTAAATGTTGGTCTTTCTGTATCGCGTGTTGGTTCTGCTGCACAAATTAAGGCAATGAAGCAAGTTGCTGGCTCGATTAAAGGTGAATTGGCGCAATATCGTGAAATGGCAGCTTTTGCGCAGTTTGGCTCTGATTTGGATGCGTCAACCCAGCGTCTGTTAAATCGGGGTGCGCGTTTGACAGAGCTGTTGAAGCAGCCGCAATTTTCTCCGCTCAAAACAGAAGAACAGGTGGTGGTTATTTTCGCGGGTGTGAATGGCTATCTTGATGCTTTGGCGGTTTCTGATGTTGCGCGGTTTGAGCAGGGACTTTTAGTGCTTTTGCGTAGTGATTATCAAGATCTCTTAAAGGCAATTGCTGAGCAAAAGCAAATAACAGATGAGCTGAAAGATAAGTTGATAACTGTTCTTGATACTTATGCGAAAAATTTCTCGTGATGAATTGATGGAATGCTTGAATGGCTTCACTAAAAGATCTTAGAGACCGTATCGCTTCGGTTAAAGCAACACAAAAGATTACCAAAGCTATGCAAATGGTTGCAGCGGCAAGGTTGCATCGTGCTCAAGAGGCAGCGCAGTCTGCACGCCCTTATGCGAAGAGAATGGCTGATATTTTGACCAGTGTTGCTGCTGATGTAGATGGTGTTGATGCGCCTACTCTTATGCGTGGTACGGGGCGCGATGATGTACATCTTTTGGTGGTGTGTACTGCTGAGCGCGGTTTGTGTGGTGCTTTTAACGTGCAAATTGCTCGTCGTGCACGTGAACAGATTAAGGCATTGTTGGCGGCTGATAAAATAGTAAAAATTATCACTGTGGGTAAAAAAGGCGCGGATATTTTATCGCGTGATTACAAAGGCTTGATAATTGATCATATCGATTTGCATGCTGTAAAGCGAATTGGTTTTGCAGAAGCAGTGATGATTAGTCAACGGATTGTTGATTTATTCAATGAAGGCGCTTTCGATGTTTGTACGCTGTTTTATTCTGAATTTGTTTCCGTAATTAATCAGCGTCCAACAGCTTTGGATTTGATTCCAATGGTTGCTCCAAAAGCAGCTGTTGGGGCAATAGATATTGTGGAGCAAACCGATCATAACAAAGGTTCACAATCGATTGTTTATGAATATGAACCTGATGCTGCGTCTCTTTTAGAGGCCCTTGTACCACGTAATCTTTCGGTGCAAATCTTTCGGGCTTTGCTAGAAAATGTTGCTGGTGAAATGGGCGCTAAGATGACAGCTATGGATAATGCATCGCGCAATGCGGGTGAAATGATTAGTAAATTGACGGTGGCTTATAATCGTCAACGTCAAGCACAGATTACGACAGAATTGATCGAAATTATTGCGGGCGCTGAAGCGCTTTAAATGGAGAAGGTAAGGATTGATGGTAAAAGCAGTAACCTCAAGCAAAGGAACAGAAAAAGGTGAAAAAAAGAAACCAGCTGCTCGTTCCAGCGTGAAAAAAGCCGCTTCGAAATCTCAAGTGGATGTAAAGGCTTCCTCTGTACCTGCGCGTGATGCAGCTAAAGATACACCTGTAAAAAAAGATACATCCGCAAAAAAAGAAGAGCATGCAAAAGGCGCTGTTGGTGAAATCAAGCAGATTATTGGTGCTGTCGTTGATGTGCAATTTGAAGGTGAATTGCCAAAAATTCTCAACGCTTTGGAAACAGAGAATTTAGGCAATCGCTTGGTATTAGAAGTTGCGCAGCATTTGGGTGAAAATACCGTACGTACGATTGCTATGGATACGACTGATGGTTTGATGCGGGGCCAAAAGGTTGTGGATACAGGCACACAAATTAGCGTTCCTGTAGGAGAAGCAACGTTGGGACGTATTATGAATGTGATTGGGGAACCGGTGGATAATGTGGGACCAATCGCTTCAACCAAAACACGTTCTATTCACCAAGAGGCACCTGAATATGTTGAACAATCGACTGTTTCGGAAATTCTCGTAACCGGTATTAAAGTCGTGGATTTGTTAGCCCCTTATTCTAAAGGGGGTAAAATTGGCTTGTTTGGTGGTGCTGGTGTTGGAAAAACCGTTCTCATTATGGAGCTTATAAACAATATTGCAAAGGCACATGGTGGCTATTCTGTATTTGCTGGTGTGGGAGAACGTACACGTGAAGGAAATGATCTTTATTATGAAATGATCGAAAGCCGCGTGAATGTGAATCCAAAAGAGAATAATGGTTCAACGGAAGGGTCAAAGTGTGCCCTTGTTTACGGGCAAATGAATGAACCACCAGGAGCGCGTGCGCGTGTGGCTCTTTCAGGATTGACAATTGCAGAAAGTTTCCGTGATGAAGGACAAGATGTTCTCTTCTTTGTGGATAATATTTTCCGTTTCACGCAAGCAGGAGCTGAGGTATCTGCTCTTTTAGGGCGTATTCCTTCTGCTGTTGGGTATCAGCCGACTTTGGCAACGGATATGGGGGCGTTGCAAGAACGTATTACCAGTACAAAAACAGGCTCTATTACTTCCGTTCAGGCAATTTATGTTCCGGCAGATGACTTGACGGATCCGGCGCCGGCAGCGTCTTTTGCTCATTTGGATGCAACAACTGTTCTTTCGCGCTCTATTGCGGAAAAGGGGATTTATCCAGCGGTTGATCCGCTTGACTCTTTCTCGCGTATGTTGGATCCATTGATTGTGGGGGAAGAGCATTACACGGTTGCTTGTCAAGTGCAAACCATTTTACAACGTTATAGAGCGCTTCAGGATATTATTGCTATTCTTGGAATGGATGAACTTTCTGAAGATGACAAATTGCTGGTGGGGCGGGCACGTAAAATTGAACGTTTCCTTTCGCAACCTTTCCATGTTGCGGAAGCCTTTACTGGTTCGCCGGGGAAACTCGTTCCTTTGGAAGAGACAATCAAAGGCTTTAAGGGGCTTTGTGCTGGCGATTACGATGATTTACCAGAAGCTGCTTTTTATATGGTTGGTTCGATTGATGAAGCACTTGAAAAAGGAAAGCGTCTCATGGCAGAGGCTTCTTAGTAAGAAGCTTCTTATTCAAGAGAAAACTGTCATGGGTATTTTTCGTTAAAAAGGACGAGTCGTTGGAGAAAACGGAGAGTCCTTATATCGGGTATTGTGGAGACTTTTGTGGAAAACAATAGAGAAGAGCATTTTTTATTTGAGCTTGTATCACCTGAAAAAATTGTGTTTTCAGAGCAGGTCGTGTCTGTTGTTCTTCCTTCAGCCTCAGGTTATTTGACAGTTATGGCGCATCATGCGCCATTGGTGGCAAGTATTGTGTTGGGCAGTGTTCGTGTTCGCACCTCTGTGGGTGAAAAATTATTTGTTGTATGTGGGGGCGTTGCAAATATTAACTTTTCAGGCTGCTCTTTATTGGTAGAGCACGTTGTGGCTGTAGAGAATCTTTCTTTTGATGTATTAGAACAGCAGATTTTGCAGATTCAAGCGACGTTAGAAGGAGGGACAAGTGATGAGGACAATCATAAAATAGAGGCTTTTTTCCAGCAGTTGTCAGCTGATGGTGCTGTGTTGATAGAAGCGTAGCAGAGTATACAGGAAAAGATGACATGAGCGGAAAAAAGAGTACGGTTGTGTCTGCTAAAAGGAGTGCAAAACCTTTTCCTCATCCTGGTCGTGTCTTTGCGGGACCTTTGCCAAAGTGCTTTGTTTATATTTTTGCTTCTCTTATTTTGCAATGGGCTTATGGTTTAGGGGCTAATATTGTTCAGTCTAACATTGTCCATCTTACGGGTGATTTTCATGCAACTTTGGCCGAGACGACATGGCTGGTAGCGGCTTATATGGCGCCAAATGTGAGTGTAGCGATTATGTTGATCAAAATCCGCTATCAATTTGGGCTGCGCGCTTTTGCTGAATTATCAATTCTTGGCTTTGTTTTGGTTTGCGTGTTGCAGCTCTTTGTTACGGATTTGCGTTCTGCATTGATTATTCGCTTTTTTGCTGGGATTGCTGCTGCTCCTTTGGCTTCGCTTGCGCTGCTTTATATGATGGAGGCTTTTGCTCCAGCAAAGAAGTTTACTGTTGGTCTTAGTTTGAATTATATGAATGCGGCTTTAGCGGCACCTTTATCACGTTTGATTTCTCCTGATTTGCTGGAAAATGGTGGTTTTTCCAGTCTTTCCGCTCTGGAAATGGGGTTGGTTCTTATCAGCTTGGTCTGTATCTATACTTTGCCTCTTACTCCTGTTGTGCGTAGTAAGGTTATTCAAAAATTAGATTGGATAAGCTATGGTTTGATTGCTCTTGGTCTTGGATTAAATGCTGTGATCATGTCTGTTGGCATATTGTATTGGTGGTATGAAGCACCATGGATTGGTTGGGGGCTCGCACTTGCTATTTTCTCGTTGGCTATTGCTATTATTATTGAGCTTAATAGAGAAAAACCGTTGATTGATCTCCGTTGGATTTTCAGTAAAGAAATGGTCCAATCTGTTTTTATTTTATTTATTTTTCATGTTTTTTTATTGGAGCGGTCAAATTTGCCCGTAGGGTTTTTTAATCTTTTTGGTTTGCTCAATCGTGAGATGGCGCCCATGTATCTTGCGGTGACATTAGGGATTCTGTTAGGGGGGGCTGTTTGTGTCTTTTTTTTACGGGCGGGGCGTGAGGATTATTTTTATTTGTTGTCTTTGGGTTGTTTGGCGTTAGGAGCTTATTTAGATAGTCATGTAAACCATTTAACGCGCCCACAAGATATGATGTTGAGCCAAGGGTTGGTGAGTTTTAGTTATGCACTTTTTTTGCCTCCTGCTCTTTTCAAAGGGTTTGTGATCGCTGGTGAGCGAGGACCGCGTTACGTTTTAAGTTTTATTGCTGTTTTTTTGCTAACGCAAGTGACAGGGGGATTGATGGGGTCGGCTTTTTTTGGCAGCCTTCAGTTTTATTTTGCCCATAAGAACTTTGAGTCCTTAACACAAAATATTATTATTACTGATCCGCTTATTTCTGGTGAGATGAATACTTTATTTTCGCCTTCTTATGGTGTTTCTGTTCCCAATGGCTTGAGAAGTGAGCAGGGTACTTCTATGTTGATAGAGAAATTTAAGTTAACAGCAAATATTTTTGCTTATGATGACGTTTTTCGGCTTTATTTTTATATTTCAATGGTTGTATTCGTTATTTTTCTTGCCACAATGATTGTTAAGTCATGCTCTTTGCGTGCATTAGAAAAGTAGAGTAATGTCATAAAAAGAGGGGTGCAAAAAAATGATAAAAAAATTACGGTCAAAAGCTACGATTGTTGCATTCCTATCGGGCATTACGGGTGTTTTGCTGATTTTGTGGGCTTGGAGGCTTCCTCCTTTTGTGAGTAACATTCAAATAACGGATAATGCTTCTATTAAGGGCAATGTTACTCTGGTTAGTTCACAGATCTCTGGGGTAATCGCACGGATTTATGTGCAAGATTATCAACGCGTTGAAAAGGGAATGCTGCTTTTTGAGCTCGATGATTCTCTTTTTCGGCAGCAGCTTGCACGGGCACAGGCTGTTCTCGATTCAAAAAATGCAAAACTGGCAAGTATTGAATTACAAGCACAACTTTTGCAGGGCGAAATTAATACAGCAGAGGTGGAATTGGCGCGTTCACGAGCATTTTCCAATGTTGTTCCAGATAGTAAAAAGTTAGGTTTTGGTGATGCGGCAAGTTCTGTTTCTCGTCCTCTTTCACAACTCTTGACAGCTCTCGAAACAAAACGCCAATTGCAAAAACAATTGGATCTTGAACGGCAAAGTTTACAGTCAGAAATTGCGGGAGCGAAGGTGAGTGTTGAGTTGGCAAAACTTAATCTCGATCACACAAAGATTTTATCTCCTCGAACAGGCTATATTGGATTAGTTGGAGCGCGGGTAGGGCAATATGTTATGCCGGGGACACAATTGGTCTCTGTTATTTCTGATGATATTTGGATTATTGCTAATTATAAGGAAACGCAACTTTCTCAGATGCGTGTGGGACAACCGGTTGTTTTTTCTGTTGATGCATTGAACAACAAAAAGTTAACAGGGCGTGTGGTTCGTTTTGCACCTGCTACAGGCTCAGAATTTTCATTGTTAAAAACGGATACGACAATTGGTAATTTTATCAAAATTGCGCAACGTATTTCAGTACGGATTGCTTTAGATCCTGGGCAGGAAGGGATTGAAAAACTCATTCCTGGCATGTCCGTGGTTACCTATGTAGATACTTCGCAGCGAGTCGATTCTGGAGGATGAAATTTTGGGTTTTTTCAGTTTAATTTTTGCGTCATTTACTTATAGCAAGTGGTTGTTTACATTGGAAGATTTCGTTTGGTTTGCTATACTACATGTTTTAAAGCTCTTAGGCTTCTTATACTTTTATGTCATGATGTAAAATAATGTTCCTTAGAATATTAAAGCGCATGCATCTTTACTCACTTCCATTTCTTTTGAACTAACTCAGTAGGGGGGGGAGTATTGGAAGCTTTGCCTGTGGTTTTGCACAACACTGTCCTTTGAGGTGTGGTGTCACCGCATGTTTGGAAGATGGGGGTAGGGGGAAGCCAGATAAAAAATTGGATTATAGACTGGGGCGGATGGGAAACTTATCCTTTTGGGTGAGGGCGTAAAGTTAGGAGGAAGACGTAAAGTTTATATTTTGTAAACCATAAAAATGCCCGTTTTAAGGCGGGCATTAAAAGGGAAGGTTATTGGTTGTGTTATTAATTTTTACGGATCAGTAAGAAGCTTACTAAAACGACTCCTGCTGCTAATGCGAGGGTTTTTTTAGGATTTTCTTTCGCTTTTTTCTTTAATTCTGTAGCATGTTCGTTGAGGTGATAAAGTGCGTGACGGCCTTTTTGTTTCCATGTGTTAAACAGCTCAGAAATATTTTCAAAGCTATCATTTTGAAAACTCCAATGATTTACGGGGACCAGCTCTCTTTTTAATTGTGCTATACGTTTTTTAATTTTAGCATTTTTTCTATGGGGTGAAAATAGACACATTTATTGACTCCTTCATGTGTTAAATTGTTGTGTGACAGTTGGGATGGTGTTTGGGGTTTTGCTATAACGGCTTGAACATTGAAAGGTTGCATTGATAATGCCGCGCGTGGGTGAGATGAGAATTAAAAGTTTGGGTTTAATGAGGCATTTCTTAATGTACTTGAGTTCATTTCGTGATGGTGTTTGTTAAGGATGTAAGGTAAAAATTTTTACAAAATGGTGTAAGATTCATTCATAAAGATGGTGGGCGATGTCTTCATTTTTTTGTTTGTTTAAAGTGTTGGGATAGCTTTTGGCACTTGAAATAGTTTATAAGGAGTTTTTATCTATCTATTCTCTTGTGGCTGTAGGGAGTGGTATTGATTGATTCAATTAAGAAGATTTAAAATGAGGAAATCTTACGATATTTGGGGTTGCTATTCAAATTTGTAAAAAATAGATTATTATAAATCAATATGTTGGATTAATTTGGCGATGTCTTTCATGCATTTTTAAAAATTGCGCTTTGATAGGCGTTATCTGTTGTGTTGTAAAACATTGTTTTGTGGTGACGTTGATTAAGGTATCGGCATGCAACTTAAAAATACAGTATTGTCTCTGTTTTGTTTCAGTTTCTTTTTGAAGCAACCAAGTGTAGAAGTATAAACTTGAACAGAAGTAGTAGAACTTATCCGGTGCGTCTATAGAATGAATCTACCTATGAATTGTATTGCATCAGTGTTAGTAGGTAGAACCTTTTGAGAGCAATCTGTTAAGATTGGTGGGCGGTGTAATTTTCGTCCTTTGAAGCGCGGAGGAAGTCAATGTAAATAATGATTGATAGCGCAGGTTTTAAAAATTTGAGGACTTGATGAGTACGACCTATTTTTTATCTAAACCACTTGAGCGTCGTCGATCTGTTGGTGTTGTTGTTGGTGATGTGATTATTGGGGGGCAGAGCCCGATAGTTGTACAGTCAATGACTAATACAGATACCGCTGATGTTGATGCAACTGTTTCTCAAGTAGCTGCTCTTTGGCAAGCTGGTTCACAATTGGTTCGAATTACTGTTGATCGCGATGAAGCGGCGGCGGCTGTACCAAAAATACGGGAGCGATTGGAGAGGTTAGGATTTTTTATCCCATTGGTGGGGGATTTTCATTATATTGGTCATAAGCTTTTATCTGAGCATCCTGCGTGTGCTGAGGCGCTTGCAAAATATCGCATCAATCCTGGAAATGTTGGTTTTGGCGCAAAAAAAGATCGTCAATTTGCAGAAATTATAGAGATTGCTTGTCGGTATCATAAACCTATTCGCATTGGCGTGAATTGGGGCTCTCTTGATAATGCGTTGTTAACACGGCTTATGAATGAAAATGCACAGCAAGAAAATCCTTTATCGGTTGCTGAAGTGATGCGGGAAACTGTTGTTCAGTCGGCTTTGCTTTCGGCTGCTTTAGCAGAAGAGTTAGGATTGGGGCGTGATAAAATTATTCTTTCTGCTAAAGTGAGTGATGTCCAAGATCTTATTGCTGTTTATACCACCTTGGCGGCGCGTTGTGATTATGCTCTTCATTTGGGATTAACGGAAGCTGGGATGGGAACAAAGGGCATTGTTGCTTCTTCGGTGGCTTTGGGTATTTTATTACAGCAAGGGATTGGTGATACGATACGAATTTCCTTAACACCAAAACCTGGTGGTGATCGGACACGAGAAGTAAAGGTGGGGCAAGAACTTTTGCAAGTGATGGGGTTTCGGCAATTTTTGCCTGTTGTTGCGGCTTGTCCTGGTTGTGGGCGCACAACCTCAACGGTCTTTCAACAATTGGCACAAAAAATTGAAGCAGATTTATACAAAAATATGCCTGTTTGGCGTGAAAAATACCCTGGCGTTGAAAGCTTGAAGGTTGCTGTGATGGGATGTATCGTCAATGGACCGGGGGAGTCAAAGCATGCGGATATTGGAATCTCTTTGCCTGGAGTGGGGGAAAGTCCTGCGGCACCTGTTTTTATTGAGGGACAAAAGGTAAAAATTTTACGGGGTGATCACATTGCTGAAGAATTTGAAGCGCTTTTGAGTGATTATATTCATACACGCTTTGGGCAAGGTTGAGGTAAAAATCGCATAAGGTTGAAGTAAAAAGGGTGTGTCGTTTTTTTTTAAACAAGCTGTCTTCAATGTGAAGATGGTGCTGTTGTATGCTGCTTTAGCTATGGTCAATACTGTTGTTGGTTGCTTATTATTTTAGGTAAAACCAGATGATATGCCTGTTTTAGAATCAGAAGCTTATGAAGGATATTAATGAGTTTGAGTGTGTTAAGACTATTAAGCAAAACGATATGAATACTTTAAATAGATCCGTAAATGTTGTTGCTGGTTTTTTGGCTGCTCTTGAGACAGTAAAATATTTAACGGATTCTTCAAATATCAAATTATAGAAAGAACATTGTTTATTGATTTTTCAGGCATTTTCCCAGCATTTTTTGGGGTATCAAATTGATAGGATTGGAAATCCTTATAGCGATTATAGTCCTATTTGTCGTAAAATGTAAGCTTTTATATTGATATAAAATGATGTATACGGGTGCCTTTTTTGGCGTTATTGGGGGAGTGCATGACAAGTATATTAGCGTTTGGCTTTTTATTTAACGGTATAAGGATTTTAACTGGCGCCTTTATTGTCTTTTATATGCTTGAAAAAGGCTTAACGCTTATTGATATAGGTGTCATTAAGTCGTTTCAGGCTTTTATTATGATGGTTACCGATATTCCTCTGGGATATTTTGCTGATCGAAAAAGTTATAAAATATCGATCGTTTTGGCAGCGGCTTTTGCTGCCACATGGCTCTTTCTCATGGGATTTTCTACAAGCTTTTATGGTTTTCTTTTGGCAGAAACTTTTAATGCCTTATCGCTGACATTAATTGCTGGAGCCTATAATGCTTTACTTGTTCAATATGCAAAAGAAAAATTGACATCCACTAAAAAAGTGCTTGGTTCCAGCTCTCAATATAATTACATCGGCATGTTTATATTCAGTTTAATCGGGGCATATTTTGCTGATTATTCGAGCCAATATATATGGTATATCGCGGCGTTTTTAATGTTGATGACAACACTATTTGGTTTGTTTTTTCTTGATGACTTGAAGGGGGAGAAAAAACCAAATAAAGCGAATTCTCTCATTTGTGAAGCTAAGGAGATGTTATCTATTTTTATTAAAGTTCCTTATATCTCTTTATGCTTTTATTTTTCATTGATTTTTTTCAATATATTCTCGCAGTATTGGCAGTGGATATTTAAAGATCATAATATTAATGTCACTTATTTTGATCTTGGTGTGACATTTTCATTGATATTGCTCTCTCAGCTCTTGGCTAGTTTTCTCTTTACAAAACTAAGTGAAAGAGTGAATTTTATTTTACTGTTGTTTCTTTCGGCTTTACTGATTTCTACAGTCGCTTTCTTTGAACCAAGAAAAGAAATGGCTGTCATTTTAGTCTGTATGATTTTTTATCTCATTAAGTATACATATCTTCGTGTAGAAGTTATCTTGCACGATAGTATTAGTGATCATTTCAGGGCTACATATGAATCTTTCTTGTCAACCGTTGGGAGATTTAGCTTATTGGTATTTTTTTACATGAGTGCGTATATGGTCAATATATTTGGCTTTTTCTCACTCGTTTATATTTTTGCTATTTATTTATTGATTTACTTGTTGGCGGTATTTTTTTTAGAAGGAACTCTCAAAAAAGTTCAGTGAAAATATTAACTTATTACGATACGTATTTTATAGGGTTTCATAGTGGGGCAAGGCTTTTATTTATTAAGGCGCATCGTTGTTTTTGCATGTTGAATGAGAAAGCTGAATAGTCTCAGTTATTCTTATTTAAAATCTATGTATGTTGAAGCAATCAAAGTCACCTGCTTGTACGTTATAAGTGGGCGTGGCATAACAATCATTACAAAAGAAATGAAAATGCTGCTCATGAATATTGCACAAAGAGTTGCTGACAAGAGTGGACGCTGATAAAGAAAATGATTGTGCCAGATTATATGCTTATTAAGGAATGGTGATAGAGCAGTTTTCCCATTTTCATTGGTTCCTTGCTGGTAACCCTTTATCTCATTAGAGCTAATTTAAGCAGTCGGACAATTTATAGCCTGTCCTCATAAGAATTCCCGTATGATCGATTTTGATATTTTGATGATCTATTTTATTGTTGGTATATTTAGCGGATTTTACCATTGCCTCCTTTAAAATATCAATCATCTTGTTGAGATAATTTTTTTACGTTGTACATTCTCATTTTTGAGTATTTTCTCTTTGATTGTGGCGTTAGCTCTGTATTTTCTGATGTTAGAAAATACTCTTATCCAGATAATAAACTTATCTATGGAAACTTTGAATGATATCTCCCCTCGTTGAGAGGGAATAAAACCAAGTACAGAAATATTGTTGAGTACAATTTGCTATAAATAAGCCACAAGAAAACAGCATATATTGATATATTTGATAGGAATCTGTTAAGCCGTACAAATTATGGTCATTAAAAGGTAAAGCGATGAAATCGTTATCCATAACGCGTGTTGTAACATTTATAACTCTTTTTTTGTATCTGTGTTGTTGGGATGTACGCGCGTAGATAGTCTAGAGTAGTATAATAAACTTTACGAAGAATATATCAGTGAAAAATACGAGGCTTTTGAACATTTTCAAAAGCAAGAACAAGCAAGAAATTTCGTCTATAGCCGTGGCTATCAGAATATCGTACCAAAGTTTGACATTATACGGCATCGTCACATACTGATTGTTTTATGTGGACGTTTTGTTAATTTATTGCGTGGTGATTATAATGAATGGATATCAGCAGATATGTTACTCAATGTCATAAGCAGTTTGCGTTATGACTATAATTGGAGAGAAAGCGATTTTATCTGGGCTTATAATATGTCTATGAATTCTACCGACCCCATGATTGATTACGCGAAAAAGTTTCTTAATTCTTCAAGTGAAAATGGCATGAGTTTCAAAACACAAATGATTGATCTCGTGTCGAGTATGAGGACCGGTGATGATGAAAATGTTAAACAAATAGCGCGTTTTTGCATAGAGCTAAACACGATATATGACATGATGAAACCAAGAAGAATTTACAAATGACATTGAATGGATAATGAGAAAAATTCTCTCGAAGGATATTCAATGGCTATAATACTCTTGATAATTGCGGCATTTTCTTGGCCATGTTGCATGTTTTTTTATTATGGCTTCAAAAGGTGGACATATTTTCCAGCTTTTACAACAGGCATAGGTTCACTTACAATGATGCTTTTCATCTTAATAAGAAAATTGCACTTAAAGGAGGAAATTTGCACTTGGATTGAAAAAACTACTTATCACAAATTAGATTGCGCTATTATATATAATAATAAGGACTTTTTTATCTTTCTGTTGCAATGATCATTCTCTGTTTATCTTATCAATTCTCTTTTTATGTGATGAATTGAATAAACGAGATAAAGAGCGTGATGAATTAAAGTTGTACAGTGATCATGATTATTATTCAATTGAAGTTATTACACACTTTTGTAAATAAAAATGTTTCTTCTTTTGAAGGAGCATGCCGACACAATTATTCACTTTGCTAGCCCCTAATGTTGCGGACAGCCCTTGGCTTTTAAGACGTTCATAAGAGGCAGTTTTTAGTCTTTTCTTTGATGTTTTGCCCCACACGGCTTTTCCCGCTTGTGACGTGCAAGCAAGTGATTTTGATTGATTTAACATACACAGATTTGAAATGAGAGAATCTTACGGTATTCAGGGTTCTTATTCAAGTTAAAAACCGCAAATTATCATTATAAATCAATGTGTTATATATTTCTTGCTAAGAAAAGAGAGATCGGTAATAATATTTTTTTGGTCTTTCGTTCTATTGAAATTAATGGCTTTATTTATCCTGTTATGCCGTAACATACTGTCATTTGAGGGGTGGTGAAGGTATCTTGTTTGATACATTAAGTATTTTAAGAAGTGTATGGTGAATATTCTTAAGTCTTGTTTATTGCGTCTTTAGTTTAAGTGAATCGCATGCGTGGAAAACGAGAGAAACCTACTCGGTAGGACACTAGACTGTTTACAGAGCAGATTGGATTAAAAGACTTTGTTCTTTGAGGGTGGCATAAAAATCAAAATAGCCATTATATTCATTTTTTTCTGATATTTTAAATACGAGCTTCAAAAAAATGATGCCTAAACTAAACAACGAGCACTTTTGTAAAAGTGTTTTTAGAGAGCAAGTAATACACGAGTGAATTTACAGAATGTGACCATATTTGATCTTTTACAACAAGATAGCGTGGAAAGGCATAAAAATTACGACTCTTTACTGAGGGCAGTGTACTCCTAGGGTTGGCAATAAACAACAGATGACTTTGATAAGGCTACAAAGCCAATCGGCATTTTTATTGTTTTTTGCGGGTTTATAAAATGCCTTGTTTTATTACTTATTCTGTTTATTTTTTGCCTTATCGTTAGAAGATTAAAGACATAAAGGAGAAAACGAGTTTTTCTCTTTCCGGTTGTTTTTTATTCGGCTTTAAAGCACCCACTACCCACTGTAATATCTTTTAAAACATGGTGATTACGCATTTTCACATTTTGTTTCTTTTAGTCTTTAATGGAAGGCATTTTTCATGCAAAATAGGATACCCAGAATGCACTTGTGTTATAAATTCACGCGGCTTGTTTTAATGAAATTCCTCTCAAGATTTGTCGTACCCATTTCATGATAAGGACTATAATGGAGATTAATAGTAACGTTTCTTGGAAAAGTCTATTATGCATTCAATAAATATGACGGTGTACACTATGTATAATAGGGTGGATGAAGTTTAATTTTGGCGTATTGCACTAAAGTGTGCTGCTTGTTGGAGGGGGAGTGCTTTAGCGCCAAAAGGATGTAAGAATGCTTCTGCTTTACTGATGAGTGTATCTCGCTTTTTTTGGGTTTCTTTAATGCCGTAAAGATGAACAAAAGTGGCTTTTTGTGCCGTTTCATCTTTCCCAGCCGTTTTTCCTAGGGTTTGCGTGTTGGCGGTGACATCAAGAAGGTCATCGGTTAATTGAAAGGCTAAACCAAGATAGGTACCAAAATCAGTAAGCTTTTCGGTTAATTCTTTAGATGCATTGCCAATGATGGCACCTGCTTGGCAAGCAAAGCTTATCAGGGCTGCTGTTTTCATATGTTGTAGAGTGATGATGTCAGTACTTTCTTGCGGTCTTTTTTCAGCTTCAAGGTCCAGCATTTGTCCACCTAACATACCGCCAAGTCCTGCCGATTGTGCAAGAGACGTGATCAGCTTGATTCTAATATCTGTAGATAAAATACTAGCTTTATGAGCAATAATTTCAAAGGCAAATGTTAAGAGGGCATTGCCTGCTAGAATTGCTGTTGCTTCATCAAATGCTACATGGACAGTGGGTTTTCCACGCCGGAGTATATCGTTATCCATAGCGGGAAGATCATCATGAATGAGCGAATAACAATGGATACATTCTAAGGCACACGCAACATCAAGAGAATGTTCTACAGGGACATCAAAAAGTGCAGCACTTTGAATTACAAGAAAAGGACGCAAGCGTTTTCCACCGTTCAGCACACCATAGTGCATGGCTTTGATTAAATTTTTAGGGCGTGAAATTTCACCATTTTGGATTTGATCACTTAACAGGGTATCAAGCCGCTTTTCAACGGTATGTCCATGTTTTGCAAGAAGGGTGGTAAATTCGTGCATTCTTGCTTCCTTTGTTTTTACAAAAATGAAATTATGAAGTTTAAAGAGAAAGGTTGTCGCTTTTTCTTGTTTTCATAAATTGGCGTCGTTTTTTATTAAAAATCAACTTCTCTTTTTATCTGTATCTCTACTGTATGCGCAAATCCCTTTTTAAACCAAATAAAAATTGAATGAAGGTCTTATAAAAAAGCTTTCATTGGTGTATAAAATTCTTAAATTTTGCAGTGTTTTTGATATTCATTTGATTATTGTGACACCATTTTTGATAACAGGAAGGTCATTTTTGGTAAGAGGAGGATCATTTTGACATTGCCTCTTCTTTTTTATCAGTGTATAATATACTCAAATTTTATGGTATTTTAAATGAAGCATTGTCATTTTTGACATTGCTTTTTCTGTTTTAATGGATTTGGAGTGTCTTTTTATGGCTGTACCTAAACGAAAAACCTCTCCAGCGAAGAGGGGCATGCGCCGTTCGGCTGATGCTCTGAAGGCGCCGACTTATATCGAAGATAAAAATTCTGGTGAATTACGTCGTCCTCATCACATTGATTTGAAAACGGGAATGTATCGTGGGCGTTCCGTTTTAGTGGTTAAAGACTGAGCGTTTTCTTTCTTTTCCAGAGGTCAACTTCTTTTATTTCATCGATCAATGCACGCTTGGGGCGTGCATTTTCGCTTTAAGATGAATGTTGAGGTTCCCTTGCGTCGTCTTCTATCGATGTGGAACAGGGAATGTATCGTGGGCGTTCTGTTTTAGTGGTTAAAATTTTAGCGTTTTATTTCTTTTCCAGTGGTGGATTTCTTTTATTTCATCGATCAATGCACGCTTGGGGCGTGCATTTTCGCTTTAAGATGAATGTTGAGGTTCCTTTGCATCGTCTTCTATCGATGTGGAACAGGGAATGTATCGTGGGCGTTCCGTTTTAGAGGTTAAAACTTTAGCGTTTTCTTTCTTTTCCAGTGGTGAGCTTCTTTTGTTTCATTAGTGAATGCATTGGGTAAGATGCATTTTTCACTTTTTCTTGAGAACATGTGTGGGATAAAGTTTTGCTGTAGAGAAATGATTCTATTGTGGGAGATGATTTTCTTGTTTTTTTTTGAGAGGCTATAAAGGGCTACTTGTATCAGTGTCTTTTATGATGTCTTCGTTAAGAGCTTGGGTATTGATATAAGTTAGCTCAGTAATAGAATCATTTTGTATCGCACTTAATCTTTATTGACTATAGAGAGAATCCTATTAGACCGTAAAATATCATCGTTTAAGGCGGTTGATCTATGTAAGGATTTAAGCATATCGGTGTTTTCCGGTGTTTTTTATGAGAATATTTAAGGCAATGGTTTGTCTATAGGCTTATATTGTGACATGTGATTCTCCTTAAAAAAATAGAGATCGACATCACATTGATTTATAAAGATCATTTGTTGTTTTGCGCCTTGAATGGAAGGCCTATCGTAGGATTTTCTCATTTCAAATTTTTCCCTATGTTGAATCAATGATAATCACTTGCTTTTCGGTCACAAGTGGGGCTGGCATGTGGGTGAAAACTCTATAAAAAAGGAAAAATGTTTATAATGAATATTTTCAAATGTAAGAATTGTTGTAACATTGGGGTTAAGTGTATGCTGATGCCAGCGCGCTTTCTTATGAGCAGAAAAGAGAAAACCGTTACAAGACAGAAGTTGTACACATTCAATAATCTTTAGTGCTTTTTATGATAAAAGTGCATGAGACTTTTCTATGAATATCACGCTGTCTTTTCATATTTTTGAACTAAGAATTGTCCATATATTTTTCGTATTTTTGTGAATATAAGGGATTTGTTGCGAACAGCTTGTAAAAATAAGTAAACTTAAAACCAGATATGTTATGTGTGGGGGTGAGCAAAGTATTTTATCAAAGCCGGTACGACTCTCTAGTTCATAGCTGGTTTATGAATGATTTTATGGTGTTACTTACCTAAGTTTATGATTTTTTGTTATCTGTTCATAACTAGACAACATATTGATTTATATATATAATTCATTGTTTTTCATATTGAATTAGAACCCCGAATAACGTAAGATTCACTTATTTCAAATCTGTTTATCTTGAATCAATCAAAACCACTCGTTTGCACGTCACAAGTGGGATGAGTGTGTGGATAAAATTTGTATAAGAAAGGACTAGAAATGGTTCTTATGAATCGTCTTAAGAGCCAAGGGCTGTCGTAACACCCACGAGCTGGAAAATATAATGATGGTTCCGGCTTGCTTCTTCACAAACGTAAGAGATGGGGGTGGTCAATGGATTTACCGTTATACCTTTCACGGGGGCCGCGAAATGGGCATGTGGGGGGGCCTTGAGAGATGTTTCTTTAAAACAAGCCCGTGAATTGGCAATTGGGTGGGGTGCTGTTTTACGTGAGGGGCGTGACTCCATTAAAGAACGCGATGAACAAAAGCGTGAGGCAATGCGTAATCTTCATTATTTAAAAAACATTGCTTTAGATGCATTTGAAAGTCGTAAAGCTGAATTAAAAAGAGATGGTGAAGCTTGTAATTGGTTTTTACATTTACGCCTCCATATTCTCCCCAAATTAGGCTGTCTACCCGTTTCAGAGATTACGCAAACAGAGATACGCAATACCCTTGCCTCTATTTGGCATGCAAAAGCTGCAACAGCAGATAAAGCACTGAAGCGTCTTAATCGTTGTCTTAAGCATGCGGTTGCTTTGGGTTTGGATGTTGATTTACAAGCAAAAAAAGCACGCGCACTCTTAAGGTAAGCAATGCTATAAAACTATTAATAGACTAGCCATGGATTGGAAAGATGTTCCTGCCTTTTATCAGTTACTCTGTAAAACACAAAACATAACACGACTGGCTTTGCGTTTGCTTATCCTGACAGGCGTTCGTACTAATCCTTTGCGTCATATTCGTGAAGATCAGATTGAAGATGATAGCTGGACAATTCCTGCTGAGAATATCCAATCTTTAGCAGTCTGTTTGAAATAGAGATTAAGACTTTTAAGAGTTCTATGAGTCATTCTAGATTTTTTGTGTTCGATTGGAGTAAGAATATTGCGTATATCTCGTAATCTCTGAAATGAGAAACCTCATTTGGGAAAAATATGAAATTGAAAGGGGCAATGCTAACGTTCATTTTTATTGTTATTTTTTAAGTTAATTTTACAGCTTTCAAAAGTATTTGGAATGCCTTTTACAGAATGGAGATGATGGTTTTAGTTCATGCTTTTTTTATCGCGTTTTTTAATGGGGGGAATGCTTCTCATGCAAAATAGAGTGCCCAAGACAAAATATGCTTATGTTGTACTGTCACGCTTTTTTTAAAAGGAATATTTTTCAATATTTGTGGCATCCATTTTATGACGGTGTTTTTGAATGTTCCAATGGTTTTGTAGAAGGGGGTAAATGGTAAAGTTGCGGTGTAGTGTATAAACGGCACTATGATCTTTACGCTTAATAAAAAAGCAAGCCCTGCCCTTACACATCTTGCCAGATTCCAATGTTGGTATATCCTTTGGTGCTTGAGACAGTGTCTCGCTCTTTTTGTACAGTTTTTACCCACAGATCAGCTCCACTTGTGATTGACAAGCAAGTGATTTGATTAATTCAGCATGAGAGAAATTTGAAATGAGTAATCTTACCATATTCAAGATTCTAATTTAATATGAATAATGCTAGATTATGATGATTAATCAGTTTGTTATCTATGAAGAAAGAAAATGAGGAAGAGGAATTTGTCGAAAAGTTAGATTGTTTATAGATTGGCGCTGGTTAAGAAACTTTGTCCTTAAGGGCAGAGAGGATGTTAAAAAATAAAACCAGCTTTTCGCTGGTTTTATCGAAATATCATCATTATGATGAAAGAGTGTATTATGCAGCGTAGACAGCTTTACTGTTTTCATCTGTTTCTTCTCTCTCAGTTTTAAACTCGCGTTCCGGCTTGTTGGAGAGATGCATCTCTATGAGATTGATAGCTTCTGTTTCAGAAAGACTATTGATAACCGCAATTTCACGGGCCATTCTTTCAAGAGCAGCTGTATAAAGTTGGCGCTCAGAGTAAGATTGTTCAGGCTGTAGATTAGAGCGGAAAAGATCACGGACCACTTCGGCGATACAAATAAGATCTCCTGAGTTGATTTTAGCATCATATTCTTGTGCACGACGTGACCACATGGTCCGTTTAACGCGTGCTTTTCCACGTAAAACTTTTAAGGCACGTTCGACAGAATCACTAGCAGATAATTTACGCATTCCAACGGAAAGGGCTTTTGCAATGGGGACTTTGACATCCATCTTATCTTTCGCGAAATGAATGACAAAAAGTTTTAATTTATGTCCTGCAACTTCTTGATCTTCAATCGCTATAATTTGTCCTACTCCATGCGTAGGGTAGACGATATATTCAGAGGTTGCAAATTCTTTGGTCTTGGAAGACGTTCCATGTTGGGATGCCATATTTTAGTTTACTCCCTTATGATCAACAAATGTATCGGAAAACAGGTTATAAACCTGAGGGTTGAGTTTTCTTTAACCAAGTATATTGTACCAATTAAGTGAGCATAAAAGCCGAGTACTTTTAAATCAAAAAAAAATACACCGCTTTACTATAACAAGCAAAGAAAAATACTTAGAAAGATGATCATGTTAAAATAACACTAACATCAAAATTTAAAAGAATCAATCATTTCGCTTAAGGATTTTTTATTTTTACAAGAGAAGTCTTTCAATCGTTGAAGGAGGAGAGTGTACACTTTATCATTACTCTTCGCCACTTCCTGGATTTTCTGAAAAATACTTTTCTAATTTATTTGGAACACCATCCATTTCTTTTGCTTGAGGAAGAGGATCTTTTTTGGTGGTTAGATTAGGCCATTTGTTTGCATAATGAAGATTGAGTTCTAACCACTTTTCTAATCCTGGTTCTGTATCAGGTAAAATCGCTTCTGCTGGGCATTCTGGCACGCAAACACCACAATCGATGCATTCATCGGGGTGAATAACAAGCATATTTTCCCCTTCATAAAAACAATCAACTGGGCAGACTTCAACGCAATCCGTATATTTGCAGTGAATGCAGTTGTCGGTTACTACGTGGGTCAAGATCAAACTCCATTTGTTACTTTAATTCTCTTTAGAGGAAAGTGTGTGCGTGTTTTTATGATTGGTGAGTTGATCGCGTAGTACAGCTAGTTTCGCAAAAGGTGAATCAGGATTAAGGCGCTTTTCTTTTTGAAAGGGCTTATGATTTGCATGTTTCCCTTGGGATTTGTGGAACTTATGAGAGCGTTTTGCTTGTGATGGTGCTTCTTGAGGGGAATTTTCATTTTTGTATTCCGCTTTTTTTACAGCGTTCTTCGATTTATTTTGCCACTTATTTCCTAATTTATCACGTTTTTTTTGTGCATGGTGGGGAAATTGATGCTTATAATGCCATAACAAAATAACTTTATCTTCTTCTGTAGAGCGAGGGGATTTGGCAAAATTCCCAACAGGTTCAGCTGCTGGTAAACGATTGGTTTTATGGAGATGTTTTTCAATACCAGAGGATGAAGTGTTTGGGAATGAGGTATTTTTTTCTTCTCGTGTTGTTTCTAAATCGCTTACTGTTTGCCATTGACTTCCAACGCATTCTGCTGCAGGAACATCTTGCATTGCCCTATTGACAGGGGAAGAGGCTTGGTGTGCAAAGAGATTTTGTTCAAAAACAGTATTGCTTATGCTGTACGATTGATAACCAAGTCCTTTGAGGATTTCTTCCATATCGTTTCCATTGGCCCCAAGAATGGACATCATGGCTGGTGTAACAAAAAAACTTTTGCCATCATAGGCTCCATCGGGTTTAGGATCACTTCCTTGTTTCCAATGAAGTGCGGGACGGATGAGATTGGCAAGACGTTCTAAAATATCAATCCGTACAGCACGTTGTCCTAAGATTCGGTAGCCGGCTAATTGATAAAATTGGCGGTTATAGGTAGGGTCAACAATTAAAGAGGTTCGACCAGCAGATAATGCTGAAAAAACTTCACCCAAACCAGTTTGATCTTGTCCCGCATTTTGAAGATTCCACAGGAGAGTAATGGCTTGAACCGGAGCAGGTTTAAGCATTCCGGCAACATAGATATGAAAAGCGCCAAAACGCACGCCTAGACGCCGAAGAACGGCACGTGATTCTTGCGCAAGGTTTTTGACAATGTCTAAGACTTCGCGGCGTGGTAAAATCCCTAAAGAGTTAAAAAGTTGTAAAGCAAGACTGTTTGTTGAATCCGTTAAATTATCAGCATTGCGCAAATCAAACAGGGGTTTTAAAGTCGTTTCAAAATGAAAGGTGACAAAGCGTTCTAATCGTTTCACAACGTTATTGCGGGATTCTCCCGTGAGTTGTTCATCTGCTAAAACAATCAGTTTTGGTTTAAAAAAATCTTCTGTTGCTACAAGTTGTCCTACGGGTTGACCAATCCAGCGCACAATTCCATCAGAACTGAGGGTAAAATCTCCATTTGCAGAAGCACAAAAACGTGTCGCGCGTTTGGAAAAAGCAAGAATCAAATTCTCATTCTCTGTTGAAATTTGCTTCTCAGCTATTTGATCGGTACTGTTTTTGTTGGCATAAAAACGAAAACCTTCAAATTTACCCCTTCCGTGTTTTTCAATGAGAATATCATCTTGAAGAATCTCATTCTGTTGAACAATCTTGCTATCCATGATCATTTTCTTTCTCAGTGTGACACTGGTCAAAAGCTTTTTGCGACAATTTCATAATGGTGCTCTTTCTTTAACACGTTTGTTGCGTTTGCTTCAATCACTCTTGTCATTTTTTGCTGTTTCTTTGCGCCTTTAAAACTTGAATGATTCTTTTTTCATTCAGTTTTCATTCAGTTTGGATGCTTTATATTTGCAAATTACACTTATTAGTTGTATTGTAAAGCTAAAAGCATAAATAAATTCTTCAATTTAAAAGGAAACGGAACCGGTTATCAAAAAACGGCATTTCTTTTGCATGATCACTTTATTTTTTTGCTGTTTTGTCATGAAAAGTGAAGAGAAAGTTTTTTCAAATATTTCATAGGCTAAAAGGCATATTGTAAAGGCATTTTGCAGGTGAAATTGTGTCTTATGTCAAGAAGTTTTACCATGACAGTAAAAAAAACAATTGCGATTATAAAATTACACGTTAAAGTAGTGATCACAGAAGTTAACAACTTTTGCGTTCTTTTTAAGCGAAGAACAATGATGTCGTTGCCAAATCAATTTTGATAATTTTAATCGCAAGGGGTTATTATGGGTAATCTTTCAAATGCTGTTTATAAAAGCAGCAAAAATTATAGCGATGCAGACAAAAGCTTAGGACGTAATATGATGCGTTCTGCTATGCAAGCACCTTATCTTGAACGACAAAAAGAGCATGATTTGGCTCTGCGGTGGAAAGACAAACGTGATGATGATGCCATGCATCAAATTGCAGCGGCTCATATGCGTTTAGTGATTGCTATTGCTAATCGCTTTAAACGTTTCAAAATGCCTTTGGGGGATTTGGTACAAGAAGGGTATGTGGGACTATTGGAAGCAGCTGCACGTTTTGAACCTGATCGGGAAGTGCGTTTTTCAACATATGCAACGTGGTGGATACGCGCTTCTATTCAAGATTATATTTTGCGAAATTGGTCAATCGTTCGAGGGGGAACGAGTTCTTCGCAAAAAGCACTTTTCTTTAATCTTCGGCGTTTGCGTGCAAAACTGATACAAGATGATAGTGCTTTGTCAAAACAGGATATTTTTCGCACAATCGCTGAAAAACTCGGTGTTTCCGTGCGCGATGTTGAAACGATGGATTTTCGTTTTTCCAGTTCTGATAATTCCTTGAGTGTTTCTGTTTCTGAGAACAGTGATAATCCCATTGCTAAGATGGATGTTTTGGTGGATGAGAGTCCTCTTCCTGATGCTTTAATTGAGCAAGTCATTGATGGTCAACGGCGTACACAATGGCTTTACGATGCGTTGCAAATTCTCAACGAACGGGAGTTGGAAATTATTCGCTTTCGTCGCTTAAATGAAGAGGGGGCGACTCTCGAAGTTTTAGGTGAAAAGTTAGGAATCTCGAAAGAGCGCGTGCGTCAAATTGAAGCTAGGGCTTTGCAAAAATTGCGTTCTGCTCTCCTTACGGTTCATTCAGAAGACGCTTACGATATATAAGCAGTGAAAGGCTTTGGGGGGGAGGAAAGAGAATGTATTAAGTGGGGGCATATGAGAATATGATAAAGTCAGTTTTAGGGGGGGCATATTTGTTTAGGAATATGCCTCCTTGGGGGCGCTACTGATAAACAGCGGAAGATAGGGGGCTGTTAGTTGGAGGAAATATATATCAAACGGAGACCTATAAAGGCATGATGAAGTTGGATTTTAAAGTGTTCCTCTTTATTTTCGAATATGCTTTAAGGGGGAGGGTGTGATAGAGACAGAAAAGAATCAAAACTGTAACGGATGAGAAGAAAGGCTTATTCTGTAATAATTTTCACTTTTGTACCTGCGGGTAAAGTTTGCGTTGGTGAGAGGGCGTTGAGGATGCGAAAGAGTTTTTCTTTATATGGTGTGTATTGCATTTTATCTGCAAGATTGGCAACGGTTTCTCCTTGTTTAACACGGACAACACGGATTTTTAAGGGCTGCAATTTTTTTAACTGTGAAGATGAAAGAGAATGAAAGCTTTGTAGCGTTTTTTGGGCAACCTCTGCAAAATTTCGAGAATTATATGGAGCGGCCGTCAAAAAACGAAAGATGTGGTTGTTGAATGGAATGACAACCACATCAAATTGCCATTGATCATTGGTAGCATAGGCCCGCGCTCCAAGTAAACTTTGGCTTTGGGATTCTTGGCGCATAAATTCTTGATTGGGGAGCCCTTGAATTGTGATGGGGCGGATAGATGATTGATCTAGACCGATAATCCAGCCGCTTTTCAAATAATCACTCGCAGATATTTCAGCAGGATGTGGAATAGCATCAAAACGAATCGCAATTTTATCTGGTCCACTGGCCCAAACAGTGTGTGCTGAATGTTCTATTGTAAAATTGTTTGGAACAGAAAAAGCTATGCGCAATTGTGGGTGAATAAATTGGTTGCCTCGTACAAAACCTGTATAAAAGCCTCCTCCAAAAATTATGCCATCAATGCTTTTGAGAAAAGAATCATGATCGGATATTTTACTATTCCCTTTACTGATTTTACGCGCTTTTTCTATCGCAAGCCGAATGCGTTGAGGGGTAGTTGGGTGGGAGGCTAAAAAATCTAGAGAGGCATTTTGGGTGCCAGAGATATTACGAAAAGCACTATAGGCTTCCATTGTTTGAAGAAAGCGTGGTGAAGCAAAAGGATCATATCCTGATTGTTGGAGCATTTCGAGTGCAAGGGAATCAGCTTCCAGCTCTTGATTGCGGGAAAATTGCGCGAGTTGTTGCTTGTTTTGCATAGGGTTATGAAGTTTTTTGCCAATAGAAGAAAGAAGACGTGAAGACATGTGATTGGTCATCTTTAATTGGGCTTCTTTTTGCAGGCGTAAAATGCCATGATTGGCTCTGATATGTGCTATCTCATGGGCTAAAATGGCTGCAACTTCTGAAGAATCATTGGCTAATGCCAGCATACCACGAGTGATGTAGATCGAGCCGTTGGGGAGCGCAAAAGCATTGATAGTTTCTGAGTTTAAAATTGTTACAGAATAGCTTTGATGAGAACTATGGGATGCAACTGCTAGTTTACGGACAACCTTTGCTAAAAGGTGTTCAAGTTTTGCATCATGATAAGCGCCACCATACATTTGCAAAATACGTGGGTGTTGCAGAGCGCTTAATGTGACATAGATATTGTGGTTGTTGGTACGTTTGATCGTTTTAGAAGAAGTGGAAGAAAGCCTATCATTTTGAGAAAGTGGTGTATGACAAGCCGAAAGGAGAAACGTTATACTTATGAAAGTTGCTTTATACAGGCAAGAGCGAAAAAGAAAATTGCGGTGAAAAATGGGGTGCGTTGGACCATGGTGCACATTATTTCTGCGGAGTAATTTGGCAAATTGCATTTGTATCTTTGTATCGTATGTTTCTTTAAGAAAGGCATTAGGGATAAGGATTCGTTTGGCTATATCATGCTTTTTGTTTATAAAAAATGACTCTCACTTATAAAAAGATGCACTGTAAAGAAAATTTTGTGAAAGGCAAAGTATGGCATGACAACATTTACGATATTATTAAATGGGGATGTTCATATCACTGATCGTTTGCTTAATCAAATTCAAAACAGTCGGGTAATTGCTGCTGATGGTGGTATGCGTCATGCGGCAGCGCTTAATGTGACGCCTGAGTTGTGGTTAGGGGACTTTGATTCATCAGATGAGAACTTAATCCGTCAATATAGTCATGTTCCGCGTGAAGTTTTTCCCTCTGATAAAGATATGACAGATAGTGCTCTGGCATGTGAAAGAGCGCTGCAAAATGGCGCTAAAAAGCTTATTTTGTGCGGTGCTTTGGGAGGGGAGCGAAGTGATCATAGCCTTTCTCATATGACGCAAGCGTTAATGATGGCTGAAAGGGGTATTTCAGTGTTGTTGACAAGCGGTTTGGAAGAAGGTTGGCCGGTTTTGCCAAAGCCTTGTTCATATGATTTGCCTAAAGGGTGTTTGTTTAGTCTTATCGGTTTTTCTGATTTAAAAGGTTTGACTCTTAAAGGGGTAAAATGGCCAATTTGTGACAAAAATGTGTCATTTGGCTCTTCTTTAACACTTTCTAACCGTATTTGTGGAACCTTTTCTTGCCATTTAGGTTCTGGAAAAGCTATATTGTTAGCGTCTGTACCTATTCCATAAAGCTCTTCCAATATATTTTGAATAAGGCAGGGGGGGGCCTAGTGATGAAGTGCCGACATAAACGATATATGTATTGATCTTGAGAAGGAAAGGTTTTGATATGTTAAAATCAATTTTTAAAGTGGCCGTTGTTTCAGCCATTGGTTTCAGTTCAGTCGCTTGTACTACAAACGATGAACGCGTTGCACGTTATGGCGTAGGAGGAGCAGCAATTGGTGCTTTGGCTGGAACTGCTATTGCTGGAAGTACGCCTGGAGCAGCACTTACCGGTGCAGCATTTGGTGCTTTGGCTGGAACAGTAACAGGTGCAGCTGCAAATCAAAGAAAACAACAAAGACAGGCATCACAATTGTGCACGTATCGTGGTCGTAGAGGGCATGTTTACCAAGCACCTTGTAGACAAAGAGTTCCTGTACGGCAATTGTGTGCTTACCGTGATGCAAGAGGGGTGATGTATAAAGCACCTTGTCCGCGCCGCGTTCGTTAATGGCGGTGCCGCTTTTGCGGCTTGACCGCATTTTCTTAAATTTTGGAAAAACGCCTTTGCTCAATCAAGCTTCTTTATCGGTTGAGCAGGGGGCGCGTATTGCGTTGGTTGGCCGTAATGGTTGTGGAAAGTCGACCTTATTAAAAATTGCCGCAGGAATATTAGAACCTCATGGTGGCGAAATTTTTCGCCACCCGCGAGTAACAATCCGTTATGTCTCACAAAATCCGGATTGTTCAGGATTTGAAGATATTAATGCTTATATGGAAGCGGGGCTGGATGATATATCTGATGTTCAGTGGATTAATACGCTTCGCACAAATTTAGGGTTTTCTGGGACGGAAAAATTGGAAACGCTTTCGGGAGGCGAAAAGCGGCGTGTTTCATTGTTACGGGCCATTGCTGCAAAACCCGATATTTTGTTCTTAGATGAACCAACCAATCATCTTGATTTACCAACCATTGAATGGCTGGAAGCTGTTTTGGCTTCTTTGCGTTCAGCGATTGTGGTGATTTCCCATGATCGGCGATTTTTAGAAAATGTTACGCGGTCAACGGTATGGCTTGATCGTGGCACAACCAAAAGACTGGAAAAGCGTTTTTCTGAGTTTGAAAATTGGCGTGATAAAGCACTGGAAGAAGAAGCCATCGAACAGCATAAATTGGGGCGCCAAATTGCTCGTGAAGAGCAATGGTTGCGTTATGGCGTGAGCGCACGGCGTAAGCGTAATGTACGGCGCTTAGGCGAATTAAAAGACTTAAGACAGCGTCATCAAACCTATAAAGGGCAGCCAGGAAATGCACTTTTGACAGCAGCAAAAAGTCATGATTCTGGGCAATTGGTGCTTGAAGCAAAGAAAATTTCAAAATCCTATGGTGATCGCATTATCGTGAAAGATTTCTCTTTGCGCATTCAGCGGGGTGATCGAATCGGTTTGGTAGGACCCAATGGAATCGGAAAGACAACGCTCCTTTCTGCATTAATTGGGCAAGAAGCCGTGGATAGTGGAACGGTGAGGCATGGCTATAACCTCTCTATGGCATTGCTTGATCAGCAACGTATTTTAAATGAAGAAGAAACTTTAGCGCATTATTTAACGGGGGGAAGAGGTGATACTCTTGTGATCAATGGGTTGGAGCGGCATGTGGTTTCTTATATGAAAGACTTTTTATTTTCACCGGAACAAGCACGCACTCCCCTTAAAGAATTTTCTGGGGGAGAAAGAGCACGCCTCATGCTTGCACGACTTCTTTCTCGTCCTGCAAACTTTTTGATTCTTGATGAACCGACCAATGATTTGGATATGGAAACTTTGGATTTGTTGCAAGAATTTATTGCTGATTTTGCGGGGACAGTATTGTTGGTCAGCCATGACAGAGACTTTTTAGATCGTACTGTAACGCATATGTTGGCACCTCAAGGTGATGATCATTGGGTTTTGTATGCGGGCGGCTATAGTGATATGATGGCGCAAAACCAGCATGCTCTTCGCTTACAACGCAAAAGAACAGAATTATCGCAACGTAAAGCACCTTCAAAATCTCATGCGGGAGAGCTTTCAAAGCAGGACACATCAACAGATGATCGCTTGATAGGGCGGGAGAAAAAAACACGAGGTAAATTGTCTTATAAGCAGGTTTATGCATTGGAAAAATTGCCTGAAGAAATTGCTGTTTTACAGGACGAAATCAAAAAAATTGAGCAAGAACTCTCTGATCCAGCCCTTTATCGCAGTGATAAAGAGCGTTTTGAACGTTTATCAACAACGTTGGCAAAAAAGAAAAATACTTGCACACAAAAAGAAGAAGAATGGTTAGAACTTGAAATTTTACGCGAAGAAATGGAAGCGCGTTCACGGTAATATCTAAAAAACTTTAAAAGATTTGTATTGCATCATCGCTTTTCTTTAATTTGTTACAAGAGTTTGTCGCTGATTTAGCGGGAACAGTGTTGTTGACGGGTTATGGCAGAGACTTTTTAGATTGCACTGTAACATATAGCATCTCAAGGCGATGGTCATTGGGATTTGTATACGGGGGAGCAGTGATATGGTAGCGCAAAACAAGCATGCTCTGAGCTTACAAGGCAAAGAAACAAAACTATCTTTGCCGTAAGTTTTTTCAGAATTTCGTATATGGAAGTACGCCAATTCCCTTGCATACTTTGCCAGTCCCCAATGTTGCTACAGCGCCCCTTAGAACTTGAGAGCATTCATAAGAAATATTCCCCTGTCTTTACCTTATACTTTAAACATACCACCCCCACTTATGACGGAAAAGCAAAAGATCCTCATTGATTCTAACGTAAGAAGTGTTGTGATGAGAAAAGCTTACTGTATTCGACATTATGATTTGAGTTTAAAAATGATGATTTGTTAAGATAAATCAACGTGTTATTGTGACATTGTCTAGGAGGAGAAAATGATGGCAATTAAAACAAAGCGAACAATTTCCACATTGATCGGTTTAGAAGATGCAGCTGAACTGTCTTCTTATTTCCTCCGTAATGCGAATCATCTGCGTCCTTTTGAACCTGTTAGATCTGATGGTTACCACAGCCTAACAGCTTGGGAAACACGAGCCAATGCATTTGCTTATGAAAGCGCACAGGGACAAGCATACCGATATGCTGTACGATTAAAAAATGAAAACACAGTCATCGGTGTTGTGAATTTTACAAATGTGGTTCGGGGTGTTTTTCAAGCCTGTCATCTTGGTTTTTCTCTTGATGAAAAACAACAAGGCAAAGGTCTCATGTTTGAGAGTTTATCGGCTCTAATACGCCATATCTTTCATGTTTATCATCTGCATAGAGTGATGGCAAATTATAGACCTGAGAACATAAAAAGCGAACGTTTATTAAAACGCCTTCATTTTGAAAAAGAAGGCTATGCCAAAGACTATTTGATGATTTCTGGAAAATGGAGAGATCACATTCTAACCTCTCGAATCAATGATCTTTATGAGTCCGTTAATAGATTCGAATAAAGTTTTGATAAGGGTCTTTTTATCAAATGTGTAAATATGCTGCACTTTTCCCTATCCTAAAAGACGAAGATCCTTAACCACCTCTTCTTTTGTAAACGGTTCAGACTCTCGTTTAGCGGGTTTCAACTGCTGACCGCTTTCATATGTTTCTTTTCGTAGATAATAAATTGATTTATCATCATAATTCATTTTTTTCAATTTGAAGAGAGTCCTCAATATCGGAAGACTTTCTCACTTCAAATTTATAGATGTTTAATCATAAAAAACACCTCTCTTGCACATCACAAACTGGGTTGGCATACAAGTGAGGGTTTATGTGGATAAACAATGATTGAAGAATAAGAATAAAAATTCTCTGTATAAATCCTTTTAAATGTGAGGGCTGTTGCAATATTGTGTATTCTGTGACCGATAGTCTCGTTACAAGTTACACAAACGGCTTATTGTTGGGTGAAATTTTTATACATTCATTTATTTTTTGCCATTTGTTTTTTGTATTTTCTTTTCTTAAGAAAATTTCCAATGTTATCAATGGTTTTAATTCATACCAAGCGCATTTTTATAAAGTTCAATGATTGCTTCTTCTTCCATTCTTTCATGCTCTTCTTTTTTACGCAGCCGTATAATGCTTCGAACAGCTTTACTATCAAAACCAGAGCCTTTAAGTTCAGTGTAAACGTCTTTAATATCATCAGAAATGGTTTTTTTCTCTTCTTCTAGTCGTTCAATACGTTCGATAAAAGAGCGTAATTGGTTTACGGATATAGCGTGTGTTTGATCGGTTACTGTATCGTTCATTGTATTTTTCTCCAAGTTATATATTTTAAGTTGTTTTTCGACGACGAATTTATGTTAAAAAAGCTTGAAAATAAAAAGTAAATCAAGCTACACAGCTTTTTTACAATTTGACTTTAAATATTTTGTAAAATTTTTAAGATATATGCATTGATAAAAGGGCTATAAAAAGAAAAATATAAAAATATACGTTTTAGATTTGAAAAGCTTTAAAAAAAAAGAAATGTGTAATTTGTTTTGAGAATTTGGCATTATAGAGGAAGTTTTGTGATTTTAAAAAAGCGATATTGGGTGTTTCAGAAAGGATTAAAAGTTTTTCTCTTGAGCATTTTGCTCTTGTTTCCCCTTGTTGTTTTTGCAAAAGCTGACTTTAGAGTTTGTAATACAACCCAACAGTCTGTAGGGGTTGCTCTTGGATATCGTACATTTTCAGGGTGGGTGAGCGAAGGCTGGTGGACGGTACCAGTGACGGAATGTAAAACTTTAATTGAGGGGCCTCTTGCTTCACGGTTTTATTATTTTTATGCGGAAGGGGCACAAAAAAAAGGGAACTGGGCAGGCTCTGTGACCATGTGTGTACAAGATAGCCAATTTACCATTCAAGGGGTTCATGATTGTTTCCCTCGAGGATATCAAAAGGCTGAATTTAAAGAGATCGATACCGGAAATCAAACCAGTTGGATGGTACAGTTGACGGATGAGTCTTTGTTAAACAATTCAGTTATACCTTCTCTTTCAGGAAATTCTCCACCGTGAAACGTGCACGTAAAGTAAAAATTATTGCGACTCTTGGTCCTTCTTCTTTTTCTCGTTTGATGATTGAAAAGCTTTTTAGGGCAGGGGCAGACGTTTTTCGTCTTAATATGAGCCATACTGATCGTGATATGCTGGGTGATTTGGTCAAGTCTATACGAGAAGTTGAAAAAACAGTTCGACGTCCCATAGGTATTTTGGTGGATCTTCAGGGGCCAAAACTGCGTGTGGGACGTTTTGCTAAGGGGCAAGAAGATTTGCGTGTTGGGCAAAGCTTTACATTAGATAATCGCGATGTTCTTGGTGATGCACAGCGTGTTTTTTTCCCTCATGAGGATGTATTTTCGGCTGTTAAACCAGGGGACCGGTTGTTGATTGATGATGGAAGGGTGGAACTGCGCGCGCAAGTATGTGATGATCACTTTGTTCAGTGCCGCGTGGTTGCTGGTACCCGTATTTCTGATCGAAAGGGTGTCAGTTTTCCCGATACAATTTTGCCTTTTGATTCGATGACGTCAAAAGATAAGGAGGATCTTCAGGCTCTTTTACAGCAGCCTGTTGATTGGGTTGCTCTTTCTTTTATTCAACGTCCAGAAGATATTATGGCGGTGCGTCAGTTGACGAAAAGTAAGGTGTCTTTGATGGCTAAAATCGAAAAGCCTCAAGCCTTGGAGCATATAGAGAAGATTATTGAAATTTCCGATGGTATTATGATTGCACGGGGTGATCTCGGTGTGGAAATGCCTCTGGAAAAGGTCCCTGCACTTCAGATGGAGTTGATAAAAGCTTGTCGTTTAGCTGGAAAACCGGTTGTGGTGGCAACACAAATGCTCGAATCAATGATCACATCTCCTGTTCCCACACGCGCAGAAGTGTCGGATGTTGCTACAGCAGTTTATGCAGGAACAGATGCGGTGATGTTGTCTGCTGAATCTGCTTCTGGTCGTTATCCTGAAGAAGCTGTGCTTATGATGGACCGAATCGCGCGACAAATCGAACAGGATCACACTTATGCCGCTCAGGTTGGAGCACAACATCCAGCACCAGAATCAACAGGAACGGATGCGATTTCTCTTGCTGCGCGTCAGATTGCTGAAACACTTGCTCTATCCGCTATCGTTGCCTATACGGCTTCAGGAACAACGGGGGTGCGCGCCTCTCGTGAACGCCCTAATAGACCGATTATTGCTTTATCGCCCATTGTGGAAACAGCAAGGCGTTTGGCTCTCGTTTGGGGGCTTCATTGTGTGGTCACGCAAGATGCTCGCAATTTAGAAGATATGGTTGATCGAGCAGCAGCCATTGCATTTCAGGAAGGCTTTTGCCAAGGAGGGGATCGTTTCCTTGTAACAGCCGGTGTTCCTCTTGGAACGCCCGGTGCGACAAATCTCTTGCGTATTGCTTCTGTCTCTCAAGATGGAACGAAAGGGATTTAATCCGCTTAGAGACAACAGGCGCGTGTCTCTCGTGAACGCCCTAATAGACCCATTATTGCTTTGTTGTCCATCATGGAAATAACATGGCGTTTGGACATCAGGTTTTGGGAGCGGGATGTGGTGATGTTGTTTGTTAAATCTGCTTCTGGTCGTTATCTTGAAGAAGTTGTGTTTATGGTGCGGCGTTTATGGGAGATTTCTATACCTTTTATCTCATTTTTAGGCATATTGTGAATCGCTTTATTGAGGTTTATACGAGCAAGATGTTCATTCTTCTGCCTTTTGAATGAGAGCCTTGAAATTTTTATCGTTTTTAGATTTTTGCAAACAGAATTGAATAAAATTAGAATTATGTGCCTAAAAAGTCATGCTGGTATGTTATGAGAAAAAGTGTTAGGTGGATGTGTTTTGAAAATATGCTTTGTCGGAGCATTTGCAACATATTGATTTATAATGATAATATAGCATTGTTCAATTTGAATTAGAACCCCGAATTCCGTAAGATTCTCTCATTTGAAATTTGTTCATGTTGAGTCAATGATAACTCTTCACTTGCACGTCATAAATGGGTGGGCAATAGCGGGTGTGCCTTGCGGGTAAAACTGTACCAATTATGAATCGTTTTAGTGCCAAGGACTGTCGTAACAATGAGGGCTGGTAAAGTGTATGATGGTGCTGGTTTCCACTTTCATAGGTGTGGAGGTTTTGAGGGGGGGAGAGGGGTAGAGTGTTGTGTTATCAGGATAAAGATGGCGGTCGAGAATGTTTGCAAAAACTATTACTGTTGTTTGTGATGTTTGAAGTTGTATGAGATTAACATAATCTTTTGGTCTGGCTTTTTTCCTGCTCTCAAGGATGAAAATTCTAAAACCCACGCTGATTTGTACACAATATGGTTCTTCTTGGGGGGCTCGTCTGCTTGATATTATCTAGGGGCAAGGATTTTGGGGTATGCATTTATAGGGAATATGAATATAACTCTTTTTTTCGAAGGGTGCTTTATTTGTTTGTTGCTGTTGTCATTTATATGATTTTTTTACAATGATGTTGATTTTGTTATCTTATTGCGCGGTTAAAAGACATCTCATTTGAAATGTGGTGATATAAGGCAGTCTCCTTGATATAGGAAGCGTTTGTGCGGAGGTGAAATATTCAGGGTAGGGCTTTCTTGTTGAGGTTTAAGTTAATCCCATAAGTCGTGAGTAGCTGGAATCCTTCCTATAAAAAACCAGACTGTTTACACACTGGTGTGGGTTTAAGAATTTTTATCCTGTGAGATGTGGCGGACAAGTCAAATCTCTGGTTTATTACGCGCTGATGTACTTTTTAGAAATCTTCCTGTTCCTGTTCTTGTTCTTGAAGGTTTGTGCGGTTTTGATCATCTTTGAGCAATTGGTTGGTGAGATTTTCAATGCGTTGTGTGGTGTCACGCATAATTTTCCCCATGGTGCGGTCTCTTTCGTTGTGGAGTCGTAAAAGAGTATTGTAGTCTTCTTGTAATTTTTTATTTTCTCGTTTTATTTCTTCCATTTCATCAATAATCATTATGCCAGCCATAACCGATAAACGATGGTCGCCAATTTCACCAAAATTGTTCTTTAAATGTGTGATATATTGATCCAATTGAGCAGCAAGCGCAATAAGACGACGTTCTTGTCCTTTGTCACAAGCCATGCGATAAACTTTACCATCAATGGTAACGGAAACAGTTTCCATACATTCAAACCTTTATCTATCAATGACAACACGAATTGTTTCCATTGCTTTAATAAGACGTTTGGAAACTTCTTTGTTTACGGACTCTAAGCGTTCAATTTGGGCTTCAGCTTTGTCAAGCGCTTGGGCAAGATGGCTGCGGTCAGCATTCATTCGTTGGATTTCTTCTTCCCATTCGTTATTTTTATCAATAACGGCATTGCGGTTTATTATGGTGATCTCTAAAGTTCTAAGTGCCTTTTCTAGGTGCTCTAAAGCATCTTGTAGAACTGTAGTCTCTTGGTTCATTGCTTTTATCCTTTGGGTAATTGTATCCTTTATCAATGTGTTATGCAAAAACGAATCACTTTCACTCTTGTGTTGTGTGCATTTTATTTTTAAGTATGTAGGATATTTTAGCAAGCAAAGCAGGGGATAGATATAAATTAAAAGCTGGATTTTTTGCGCGTATTGGCATAAATGACATGGATATACAGAACGCGTGAGGGGAATGTTATTAATATTATTGAAGTGGTGGCAAAAAGTCTCACGCTAATGGTTAGAAAATAGTATTTCTTGGAGAATTTTAAGAGAATACGGAAAAAGCAACAGAATAACGTATTTAACGAAATGGTCGATTATTCATGACAAACACCCACCAACAGAATCAGATGGCCAATGCTATCCGTTTTCTTGCTATTGATGCGATTGAAAAAGCAAATTCTGGTCATCCGGGCTTGCCAATGGGAGCAGCCGATATTGCTACGGTTCTTTATACAAGATTCCTTGCTCATGACCCCAAAAAACCTCGCTGGCCTAACCGTGATCGTTTTGTGTTATCAGCAGGACATGGGTCTATGTTGCTTTATGCTCTCTTGTATCTTTCTGGTTATGAAGATATTGGCATTGAAGATCTCAAAAACTTTCGCCAATTAGGAGCAAAGCTTGCTGGGCATCCAGAATATGGGCATGTGGCGGGAATCGAAACAACGACTGGTCCTCTCGGACAAGGGTTGGCGAATGCCGTGGGGATGGCGCTTGGGGAACGTTTGCAAAATGCCCGTTTTGGTGATCTTATCAACCATTACACTTATGCGTTGGTGGGCGATGGATGCCTTATGGAAGGGATATCTCAAGAAGCACTTTCCCTTGCTGGTCATTTGAAACTCAATAAGCTTATTGTGTTGTGGGACGATAATAATATTTCTATCGATGGAGAGATTTCCCTTGCTGACAGTACAGATCAGATTGCGCGTTTTAAGGCATCTGGTTGGGAGACACATAAAGTCAATGGGCATGATCAAGCAGCAATTGCGCGGGCTATTGAGGCGGCACAAAATTCCGATAAACCAACTTTGATCGCTTGTAAAACAACAATTGGCTTTGGAGCACCCAATAAAGCGGGTACCAATAAAGTTCACGGAGCCCCTTTGGGCGCACGAGAAATCACTGAAACCCGTATCGCGTTAGGGTGGGATGCTGAGCCTTTCGTTATTCCAGCCGATATTCTCGATAATTGGCGCTTGGCTAGTCTCAATGCTGCTAAAAAACGCCAAAAATGGGAAGAAAAATTTGCTGATCTTCCTGTCTCAGAGCGTGTGGAGTTTGAAAGATTGATGCGGGGCGATCTCGTGGGCGGATTTGATGGCGCTATTGATACTTATAAACAGAAATTGGTTGAAGAGCGCCCCGTTGTTGCTACGCGTAAAGCTTCGGAAATGGCTCTTGAAGTGATCAATGAAGTCGTTGTTGAGACTATTGGTGGTTCGGCTGATTTAACCGGATCTAATAATACAAAAAGTAGCCAGATGAAAAGTATCTCTGCTGAAGATTTTTCAGGGCGCTATCTGCATTATGGAATTCGCGAACATGCAATGGGAGCTGTGATGAATGGTCTTGCCCTTTATGGCGGCTTTATTCCTTATGGGGGAACCTTTTTATGCTTTTCTGACTATATGCGTCCCGCTATGCGGCTCTCTTCTCTCATGGGGTTGCGGGTGATTTATGTCATGACTCATGATTCTATTGGTCTTGGTGAGGATGGGCCGACGCATCAACCCGTGGAGCATTTGGCTTGCCTGCGTGCAATGCCTAATCATCTTGTGTTCCGCCCTGCTGATGCTATGGAGACAGTCGAGTGTTGGCAATTGGCTTTGAAAGCACGCGGGACGCCTTCTACCTTGGCTTTAAGTCGACAAAATCTACCGCTTTTGCGTCAAGAGTATGAAGAAGAAAATCTCTGTATGCTTGGTGCTTATGAATTTCTAACAGCTAGCGATGATGCACAAGTGACGCTGTTTGCTTCTGGTTCAGAATTGCAAATTGCAGTGGAGGCACATGCAGTGTTAGAAGAAAAAGGCATCCCAACGCGTGTGGTTTCTGTGCCTTGTTTTGAACTTTTTTCTCAACAATCTCTCTCCTATCAGCGTGCTCTCATTGGAGATGCACCGATTAAAATTGCTATTGAAGCTGCTGTCGCCCAAGGATGGGATCGTTTTATTGGCTGTGATGGTGTGTTTATTGGTATGGAGGGCTTTGGGGCAAGTGGAACAATTGATGCCCTTTATGCGCATTTTGGTATTACTTGGGAAAATGTCGTTGCCACCGTTGAAAAAGAGCTGGAAAAGATCAAAGAGGAAAAGACAAAGTGACAGCTTGTGTTGTCATGAATGGGGTGATTGTAGGGCATCATATTCTGTGCAGTATTGTGGATGATCTTGTGCATTATTGTGGATAAGTGAGTGAGTGATCAAGATATTGACATTGTGGGAATTAATGATTTTGGATTGGTGAAATACCCATTTATTGTGTTTTAAATGTTGTGCTTTTAAAAATTGATGAGGAAACATGTGAAATGACAGTTCGTGTTGCAATTAATGGGTTTGGTCGTATTGGTCGCAATATTTTACGTGCACTTGTGGAAAGTGGACGACAAGATGTTGAAGTGGTTGCAATTAATGATTTGGGATCGGTGGAAACAAATGCCCATTTATTACGCTATGATTCAGTTCATGGGCGTTTTCCTGGGATCGTTAAGGTGGTAGGGGATGCTATTGATGTGGGAGGTGGTTTAATAAAGGTATGCGCAGAGCGTGATCCTGCTCAATTGCCTTGGAAAGATTTGGATATCGATATTGCTTTGGAATGTACGGGTATTTTTACTGCGCGTGATAAAGCAAGTGCTCATTTAGATGCGGGGGCAAAGCGTGTTCTTATTTCTGCGCCTTCTGAAGGAGCAGATCTTACGGTCGTCTATGGGGTTAATCATCAATCTTTAAGCAGCGAGCATCGCGTTGTTTCAAATGCTTCTTGTACAACCAATTGTTTGGCGCCTGTTGCACAAGTTTTACACAACACGGTGGGCATTGAAAAGGGCTTTATGACAACAATCCATTCTTATACGGGTGATCAACCTGTATTGGATACAATGCATCGGGACCTTTATCGTGCACGTGCGGCAGCTCTTTCTATGATTCCTACCTCAACAGGAGCGGCAAAAGCTGTGGGATTGGTTTTGCCAGAATTAAAGGGATTGCTTGATGGTGTATCGATTCGTGTTCCGACCCCTAATGTTTCTGTGGTTGATTTGACATTTATCGCTAAGCGTTCCACAACAATCGAAGAAATTAATACAGCTATTGCTACTGCTGCACAAGGTTCTTTGAAGGGTGTTTTGGACACTACAGAAGAGAAACTCGTGAGTTGTGATTTTAATCATAATCCTCATTCAGCTATTTTCCACAATGATCAAACCAAAGTGATTGATGGTAAGCTCTGTCGCGTTCTGGTTTGGTATGATAATGAATGGGGCTTTTCTAACCGTATGAGTGATACGGCTGTGGCTTTTGCTAAGACAATATAAGAGGACCTCAGGGTCCTCTTTTTATAGGGAAAAGTCTCATTTTTGTGCAATTTTGAGAAAAACAGTTAGAGGCTGTTGTTCTCATGCGCTAGAGAGAAGAGGCTATTGAAAAATTGATGATGTGTTTTGTTTTAATACTGTGTCAATACGTGCTTTTAAAAGATGCATGAAAGAGTAAACTTTGAAAAAGTAAGATCTGAACGAGATACCTTTTGAGAAAACGTTAGAAAACAGGAGATGTAAACTCTTTTTCCTAGAAGTAAAAGGAAGCTTTAATAGAGATCAAGTTGAGCCAATGCATTTGTTTGCCACAATGGAATATGAAGATTAAGAGCAATGGTGGGCTTTTGTACATTTGACGATAAAAGCTTTGGATTTTTATTAAGCAAAGGGTGAGAGATAGGCTGTCGTGGATCTCTTGTAAAAGCAAAGAGGGGGATAAGTGGAAAGAAAAGTGGGCAGGGTTGTTGGATGCGTTTTTATTTGAAACAATGGAAAGTGAAGAGGAAGCAGTGATGGGGTTTCGTACACTTGATGATGTTGATGTTTTGGGTAAACGTGTTCTGGTGCGCGTAGATTTTAATGTTCCTATGGCGCAAGGTAAGGTATGCGATGAGACCCGTCTTGTACGACATAAAGAGACACTCGTTGAGCTGCAAAAGCGTGGTGCTAAACTTATTCTGCTTTCTCATTGTGGTCGCCCTAAAGGAAAGGTAGAGCAAGAGTTTTCACTCCGTCCTGTTGTGCAAGTGCTGGAAAAGATCATTAATCAGCCGGTTGCTTTTGCTCCGGACTGTATCGGTTCGGCGGTGCAGGTTGCAGTTGAGTCATTACAAAATGGTGGTGTTTTACTGCTTGAAAATGTTCGTTTTTATGCTGGTGAAGAAAAGAATGATTGTTCTTTTGCAGAAGCTTTGGCTCATAATGGAGATCTCTATGTTAATGATGCTTTTTCAGTTTCTCATCGTGCCCATGCTTCGGTGGAGGGAATAACGCATTTGTTGCCTTCTTATGCAGGACGGTCTTTGCAAGGTGAATTGCAGGCATTAGAAAAAGGACTTGGCAATCCAGCACGTCCTGTGGTTGCCCTTGTGGGAGGAGCAAAGGTTTCTAGTAAGCTTTTTGTGCTCAATCATTTGGTGGAAAAAGTTGACTCCTTAATTATTGGTGGGGGGATGGCTAACAGTTTTTTAGCTGCGCAAGGTATCCATGTAGGGAAATCACTGTGTGAACATGCATTGATGGAAACGATAAAAAAAATCATTAAAAAAGCGCAAGAGTGTCACTGTACGCTTCTGCTCCCTCAGGATGCTGTCGTTGGATTTCGTTTTGAAAAAGATGCACCGCATCGTCTTTATGATATTGAAGATATTCCACAAGATGGCATGATATTGGATATTGGGACGCGCTCTATTGCGCATATCAATGCTGCGATAGATGAAGCTGCTACTCTTGTGTGGAATGGACCCCTTGGTGTTTTTGAGATGCCTCCTTTTGATAAGGGAACAATTGCCGTTGCACGCCATGCAGCAGAACGTAGTTTGACGGGAAAGTTGGTTTCAATTGCGGGAGGGGGCGATACGGTTTTTGCCCTTAATCATGCCGGTGTTGCCAATGATTTTACTTATCTTTCGACTGCTGGAGGAGCTTTTTTGGAATGGATGGAAGGTAAGGTTCTTCCTGGTATTCTTTCCCTTATGCAGGCTTAAAGGGCTTCTTTGGAGGGGAAGGTTAAAGAAAAACTATACGGTCGTGTAGAGTGTTTTGATAGTGTTGCGCATTTTTAGAAATTAAGACAAAATAAAGAGGAATTTTTTTATGAATGAACGGCTTGAAGATATTGCACTTGCTTTGGTGCATGCGGGTAAAGGTATTTTGGCGGCAGATGAAAGTACGGCGACCATTGGAAAGCGTTTTGAAAGCATTGGTGTTGAATCCAATGAAGATAAGCGCCGTGCTTATCGTGAAATGCTTTTTAGTACAAAAGAAGCGATGGAAAACGCCATCTCTGGGGTTATTTTATTTGATGAAACCATTCGGCAAAAAGCATCAACTGGGAAAATGTTGACGGATCTTATTCGGGATTCAGGCGCTTTGCCAGGGATTAAAGTTGATACCGGTGCAAAACCCTTGGCTGCTTTTCCCCAAGAAACAATTACCGAAGGGTTGGATGGTCTTCGTGAGCGGCTAAAAGATTATTATGCTTTGGGAGCACGTTTTGCTAAATGGCGTGCGGTAATTGCTATTGATGAATACACTTTGCCAACAAGAGGCGCCATAAGACAAAATGCACAAGCTCTTGCACGCTATGCTGCCTTATGTCAGGAGTTCAATATTGTGCCCATTGTTGAGCCGGAAGTGTTGATGGATGGATCATCGTGTGGGCATTCAATTACACGCTGCTTTGAGGTGACACGCACTGTTTTGCAGGCTGTCTTTAAAGAATTGTTTGAAGCTCGTGTTCTTTTGGAGGGGATGATTTTAAAGCCCAATATGGTGATTGATGGAAAGGATGCACGCAAGGCTTCTGTTGAAGAAGTTGCTGAAAAGACCGTCCAAGTGCTTAAACAAACGGTTCCTGCTGCTGTTCCAGGAATTGCTTTTCTTTCTGGAGGGCAGTCTGATCAGGAAGCAACGGCGCATTTATCTGCTATGAATTCTTTGGGCGTATTGCCTTGGAAATTGACCTTTTCCTATGGACGAGCACTGCAAGCAGCTGCCTTAAAAGCATGGGCGGGAAAAGATGAAAATATTGCTGTTGCACAGAAGGCATTTCGTCATCGCGCTCGGATGAACCATCTTGCGGCTTTGGGACAATGGACAAAAGAACAAGAAAAAGTGTGCGATTGAAGCACAAGCTCTGTTCTTAAATGCGGGGAGATTTTGCATGTTTCTGCGTGATTTTTGGTGCCCTCATCATGATAAAAATGGCGGGGGCATTTTAGGCTTGAAAGCTTTCTCAGAGAGTTTTTTCCTTGGACCTTTTAAAAGTCTTTAATGGGTGCTATCGAGAGATAAGATTGCGGGAGAGGTGCAATTTCGAGAAGGGGAGATAATGCTAGGAAATTTGTGAGTGCACAGCACTTTAGTATGGTGTTGTTCATGGGTGGGCACTTGCTTTTTGCGTGAAAATCATAAAGCTCATACTGTATTGAAGAGTTTGATATTATGATATTTTTTCTTTTTCATGTTATCATTACTTGTCATCGGCAGAATTTATTTGATTGCAGTTTCAAAGGTGGATTAAGCGGGTAGATTAGAGAGTTGCGATTTCTGAGCGGATTGGAATACAGCTTATGAAGCTTTTCTGCGTCAGGATAGCTTCCTCTTCAATGGGGGTAGTTTTTCTATTGGCGAACGAATTGAATAACTCTTGCGAAAGAAAATAGATTTGCACCTCAATAAAACACCTATTTTTTCGTTAAAATGGATAAATTTTTCTTGTATTTTTTGATGATATAATTAAAAGTAATTAACTTCATAGCATCTTGGCTTAAAACGGGGGGAATTGTGGACGGTATATCTTCTAAGAATACAAGCATCAAAAGAAAAAATCGATACGCAGAACAGAGCTTTTCTGCAATTATGATGCGAAAATTGTGCAATATGGTGCGTGGGGTATTCGAAGGGATCTTTACAGTATTTACTTTCACAATTTTTCTTATCCTGTTCAGCATACGTGGACCGGTTCATGCCGTACTAAGCTTCTTTGCAGGTGCGAGTGGAATAACGTGCTTTTTCTTTTTTGTCGGATACTACTTACAACGCCGCGAAGCAACAGCAGATGAGGCCGGTATATCGCTCACATTACTTTTAGCAATTGGTGAAGGCATTTTTTCTATTTGCTCCCTGTATGCTGCGTGGGGTTACGACGCTCTCTTATTCCGTTTAGCACCTCCTGGGTATGTTCTTATTCTCCCTGAATAAATAGGGTGCAATTCGTTTGCATACAAATCAAAATGAGAGGCTGTCTGCCTCTCAAATTCTTAATAATCGCTCTCCAAAATCATAACATCAAACCCGCGTTTAATGAAGGGACTAACAAGCTTTGGGTCCTTAAGCCTCAAGGCAACCCTTTACAAGTTGCGCCTAACGGCATCCTTGACCTTAAGACAGAAAAACGGCTTATGAACAAACTCTCTTATTAAGCCACATCATCTTTTATTCTTCTCATGTGGTTCTGAAATCATGATATAAGGGGAAAGCTTCTCATCGTACCTAAATTGTACTTTATCGTGTGTTAAATGGAAAAATGAGAAAAAGCATCTTTATGCGATATAATCCAATTATAATTTTTTGATTTAAGCATAAAAGACTTAAAGTCTTCTACAAGACTGATACAATAAAAGGGGGGAAGTTGCCTATCTTAGAAACTAAGGCGTATTTTAGGTGCTCTTGATATAGCTATCTCACCAAATGGTTTTGAAGACTTATCCTTTTAGCTCTATTCACTAAAAGGTCATTTTGAGGGGGCTTGGCTAATGAATGTAAAGGAAAATTAGCACGTAATATTTCGCTTTTCTGGTATAGATGCTGAATGAGTTAATTATCTAGAGGATCACTGAAGAGGAGCGCTAAAAAATGATGAAAATCCTCCGTACTTCGGTGAATTCGTGGTTGAAGATATAATCGTAGAACTTGGCTTATCTGTTCCTGAAACAGTTGAATGGTTTGAAATGGTTAGGGTGTCAGTTCTGCATATGCTTGGCTCGCTATACAAAAAAATTATGATTTAGTGCAAGCTTTTAAACATAAATACCCTAAAGATATATCCTCTTTGTACATGTTCTTATCATTGTTAAAATGCCTTCTTAAAGCACGACAGGGGGTGCTATAAAATTGAGAGCTGTAAAATATATGGGGCTTGGAGGGGGTGAGAAGATGGTGTTCAATCGAAGTACTCTATCCTTATTTTTATGGGCTATGCCTGAAAGAGAGAGTTGGAGAGACGATTTGTGAGTAAAGAGAACGTCGTTTTGAGGTTGCGTGTCTGCAAGAGCAGAACAGTGGTCGTGGTGATATTTACAAACAATAAATTTGATAAAATTTTACGATTTTGCCAAAAGCCAGTTTATTATAAACGCTGTTTCTCATGTGCTCTCACACAAAAGTTATAAGAAGCCCAAAAGTGCTAAAAAAATCTTTGCTCTTTTTCAATAAGACGGATCTGTAAACAATATTCAAAAAGTGTTCGTGTTTTTGAAAGAGAATAAAAGGATACTCTTGCAATAGAGAAGTGTATTTGTGAATTACAATTTGTCATGATTTTCGGTAAACACTATTGTTTAGAGCGGTGAGAGAGGGCAAATTTTTAATATTCAGTTTTTTTAAAGAGTGTGGTCAGTCTTTAGGGTAGTGCTTGTGTCCCTAGAACCCTATCAAGTGAGCCGCATAAGGGTTTCAGCAAGCGAGCACCATTATACTCTTTGCCAGCGCCCCAATGTTTTGACAGCCCTTAGAACGTAAAGGGGCAAGGGAGGTATTTCATTCCTTTTTTGTACCGTTTTACTCCACACGCCAACTCTGCTTGTGATGTGCAAGCCAAGAGATTTTGTTTGACTCACTATGAGGGTTTGACATGAGAAAATCCTATGGTATTCATGATCTTTCATGAAAAACAATGAATTATCCTTATAAATCAACGTGACAGTGCTGTTATGAAGAAAACTCCTTGCACATCTTAATAGCCCATAGAGATTTAACTGGGTATTATTTTATATTCTGTACACAGAAGTGTCTTTATAAAAATACTCCATCTTGCGCAGAAAAAAGAACAGCCCGTTAAAAAAGAAAAACATCTCAATGCTTGCTTTTCTTTTTTCCATGAGCCCTTAAATTAATAATCCTCTACCTGTAAAGCGCGGTATTCACGCCCAAGTACTGCTCTTGTATCAAGATTACTTATTCGGGTGAAAATTGCAATTTTGCGAGGTAAGCATAAACGCCATTTTTTGCCACAAGTTCGGCATGGGTTCCTTCTTCCACAAGGGCGCCTTTATCCATAACAAGAATGCGATCTGCTTTTAAAATTGTTGCCAAACGATGTGCAATGACCAAGGTTGTGCGGTTTTGCATCAACCCTTCTAAGGCGTCTTGCACCAACTTTTCACTGTTTGCATCTAAAGCAGATGTTGCTTCATCAAGCAGCAAGAGGGGTGCATTTCTTAAAATTGCCCGCGCAATACCAATGCGTTGTTTTTGTCCCCCAGAAAGCATGGTACCGCGTTCTCCTACTTGCGTATCCAAGCCATCTGGTAAAGCTTGAATAAATTCAAGTGCATTAGCAGCTTTAGCAGCAGCAAGGATTTCCTCTTCATGGGTATTTTCAGTTCCAAAAATAATATTATCACGCAATGTTCCATCAAAAATGGCGACATCTTGTGGAACGTAGGAAATTGCACTGCGTAAATCTTGTAAAGAAAGGCGATTAATTTCCATGCCATCCAACCGAATTGTTCCATTTGTCGGATCATAAAAACGAAGGATCAAAGAAAAAATGCTGCTTTTTCCTGCTCCGGAAGCTCCAACAAAAGCAACCGTTTCGCCTGCTTTTACAGAAAATGAAAGCGAGCGTAAAACCTTCTCTTGTGGTCTAGAAGGGTAGGTAAAATCAACCTGATCAAAAACAAGTTCACCTCGAACAGGTTGCTCTAATGATAAAGCATTTTTAGGAGCTACAATAGTAGGTTGTTCTTGTAATAATTCGGCAAGCCGTTCAGCAGCGCCTGCTGCTTGGATTAATTCTGCTCCCAGTTCCGATAATTGCGCAAAAGTAGAAGCTCCAAAAACCGCATAAAGAACAAATTGCCCTAATGTCCCTCCTGTCATTGTTCCATTCAAAACATCACGCGATCCAATCCATAAAACAGCAACCACACTGCTAAAAACCAAAAAAATTGCAAACCCCGTAAAAAAGGAGCGCAAGATTACAGAAGCACGTGCTGTTTGAAAAGCACGTTCTATCAATTGTGAAAAACGTATTGTAACGAGTTTTTCAGCGGTAAAAGCTTGCACAGTGCGAATAGCACTTACCTGCTCTGTAGCAACAGCATTGGCATCTGCGAGACGATCTTGCGCCGCGCGGGTACGAGAGCGAACTTTACGTCCAAAGACGACCAAGGGAATGGCCACAACAGGAATAGCAGCTAAAACCAACAAAGACAATTTAGCATTGGTGATCACCATCATCACGACGGCTCCAATCACGATAATCAGCTGACGCAAAGCGGTAGAGGCGGTAGAGCCCACAGCTAATTTTATTTGTGTGGTATCTGTTAGAAGCCTTGAAACAATCTCTCCTGAATGTGATCGATCAAAAAAAGCAGGAGAAAGTTTCATAATATGGACAAACACATCACGCCGTAAATCGGCAACAATCCGTTCTCCTAAGGTGATAACACAGTAATAACGGGCTGCTGAAGCAAATGCGAGAAACAAGGCTAAGATAAACAAAATTCCAAAGTAAAAATTGATATGTCCATGGCTTGAAGTAGAAAACCCATGATCGAACATTTGGCGGATAGCCACAGGCAAAGCTAATGTGACAAGAGCAGCAACAGATAACGCTAGAAAAGCAAAGATAAACAACCAACGATAGCGCAAAATATAGGGAAAAAAAATTGCAAGCGAAGAGAATGAAGATTTCTTAGGGGAAGACTTTGTCGATTTTTCTGAACGATAACGTAATGTCATAAAATTTTGCTCACTGTATTGGATTTGTAACACTTGATACAATGATGTATCTTGAACACTTGTTTTTTGATGCGTGCTCAGTTATAGAAATAAATACTTTAAATCAATGTATCAAAAAGACAAAGGAAGTGCACTTAAAAAAACAAATAAGTGCTATTTCATTCTATAAACGCAAAAGGTTTGACGCATGAAAGCGAATATTCACCCCAATTATCATAAAATTACCGTTGTTATGACGGATGGAACCCAATATACGACGCGCTCTACTTGGGGAAAAGAAGGCGATACTCTTAATCTAGATATTGATCCAAGAACGCATCCGGCATGGACAGGTGGCTCCCAAACACTCGTAGATCGTGGTGGTCGTCTTTCTAAATTCAAAAATCGTTTTGGTAATATTGGCATGTAAAAGCCTCCTTTTATGGGGTACAAAGGTTTTAAACAAATCGATTGCAAATGGATGGATTTTTTATCCTATCAAAGAGTGCACTTTAAATATTAATTCAAAAACGCATCCGACATAAACAGATGGGTCTTAAACACTTATAAATCATTGTGGTTGCGTTTTTTAAATTAAAAAATCATTTTGAATATATGCATAAATCCTTTCTTCCCTAGAGTATAAAGACTTGAAATAAAATAATTGTAAACTTTTTTTCTTTTTTTGGAACTGAACATACCCATGGAGAGGAAATTTTTGCCGCTTCTAAAGCTGCCAATGTATTTGAATTTATTCAAGCTTTACCAGATGGCTGGGATACGCAAGTAGAAGAACGTGGTACTATGCTTTCTGGGGGGCAAAAACAACGCATTGGTATTGCACGCGCGATTTTAAGAAATGCAGCCCTCTTACTGCAAGCCGGCACCATCATTATATTTGCCAACTCGTGGATGTTGCTACAGCCCTTGGCATTTGAGACGATTTATTATAGGCATTTTAAGTCCTTTCTTAATAGTTTTTTTTATTCACGCGGGCTCTCTCCGCTTGGTACGTGCAAAAGACATGGTTTTGATTGCTTCACCATGGAACAGGTTTGAAATGAGAGAATCCTACAGTATTCGGGATTCTCATTCAACCTATAAAATAATGAATTATTATTATAAATCAAAATGTTGCTGCTTGATGAAGCAACATTTTCTTTAGATGCAAACAGTGAAAAGTTGGTGCAAAATGCCTTAGAAGGATTGATGCAAAATCGTACAATCTTGGTCATCGCCCATCGTTTGGCAACAATTTTAAAAGCTAATCGTATTCTCGTGATGGATAAAGGCGCTTTTGTGGAAGAAGGAACACACAACTCATTATAAAAAATAATGTTTATGCGCATTTGGCTCAACTGCAATTTTCATCTGAGTAAGTGATCTTGATACAAGAGCAGTATCTTTAAGGGCATAAACAGCACTCTTTTCAGATAGGCTTATCAATTTGAAACTCTCATGGAAGAAAGAAAGGCAAGCATTGAGATGCTTTTCTTTTTTAACGGGCTGTTCTTTTTTCTGCGCAAGATGAAGCATTTTTATAAAAATACTTCATCTGTGTACAGAATATAAAATAATATCCAGTCAAATCGCTATGGACTATTAAGATGAGCAAGGAGTTCTCTTCATAACAGCACTGTCACGTTGATTTATAATGATAACTCATTGTTTTTCATGAAAGGTCCTACATGGAATTTTCTTATTTCAAATTTGGTTATGTTGCATTAGTCAAAACCATTTCTCTTGTATGTTGCAAGCAGAGAGAGCTCGCGTGAAGTAAAAATACTTAAAAAAGAATAAGTCCTCTTCATGAAGCGTCCCAAGTTTTAGGGGCTGTAGTAATATTGAGGGGATTAGGAAAGTGTATGATGATGTCGCTTTACTAAAAAAGAGCCGATAAATAAGTAGAAAGACGCTTTTTATCAATTTTATAAAACAAGGTGAGCACGCAGCCATGTTTTGCTGTGTTAGGTTTTTGAGTACTTTGAACCAATATTGTGGGAGTGCATTTTAAGAATTATAAGGCTTTTCTTTAAAGTGCATAAATCACTAGAGCAGTATTATTAAATACAAATTGTTTTATTTTACCAATAAAAATATCTCTATATTTTGTGTATTGTTTTTATTAAAATATAATATGTAGTGATTTTCAAATCAGATATACACACAATGATATAATATCGAGGGATCGATAAAAGAGCTGCGTTAAATGTTGGTGAGAATAAAAGAAGGCAAGAGTGGAAGAAGACATAAAATTGGCAATAGCTTTCATAATAGCTATAATTAAGGTCATTTGGAAATGGGGGAAAAAATGTGGGAGTGCAAGATGCGGCGTTATGATTTTCTGCATCATATGGATGGGGAAGTCGTGGTATTCGGGATACTCAGTGGATTTTTTGTTCGGTTTGGCAATGATAGTGTGTTGTGGGGGAAGCTTAATGCTTGCATTGGCAATTTATCAGAACAAGCATTTAACTAAACAACTTGAGCAAAAAGAGCAAGAATGCGCTGGACATAAAGATATTATTGCTCAAGGGGAACAGAAATGTCTTCAATTGACTGAACAACTTGAGCGAAAAGAGCAAGAATGCGCTGAACATAAAGATATTATTGCACAAGGGGCATATAAGTGTCTTCAATTGACTGATCAACTTGAGCAAAAAGCGCAAGAGTGCGCTGGATATCAAGATATTATTGCACAAGGGGAACAAAGACTTTTGGCAAAAACTCAAAAAGTATCGCAGGAATGGTTGAAACAATGGGATGAGGGAGTAAGGCTATGGGAAAGAGACGTACTGGGGATAAAAAATCCTAGGGAAGATATGAAATTCAGTGGAGATCGGCTTCCATTGGTAAAGGATATTTGTGTTCGAGGGGATCACAAAGTGCGTTTATTGTACAAGCAAGCACTTGGAAAAAAACTTACTTATGAACATTACAAAAAAATATGTAGTCTCTTGGATACCTCGTATTTTAGGAAATTTTTTGTAAAAGCAGTGCGATTAATGAGCAAGAATGGAATAACTCTGCAAAAGTTTGTAGATCCTCTTACGAACAAAAAACGGAGTCAACCTACGATGTTATTACTTCATTGGTGGTTATATGTTCTTGATGATATGATTACAGCTGAATGCAAACAGCACCAAAAGGAAAACTTTACAGGGGAGGATGAAAAGAAAAAATTTACAGATACTTTGTGGGACAACATATCTATAAGTATAGAACACAAAGAGATAGAGAAAATGCTAAAGCTTTCGGAATCTTGGTCTGGTGAGTGTACTTTATTATTATACTGTAAAAAGAATGTGTTGTTGTTGTTGTGTGATATTTCCAGTGATTATAAGGCGGCAAGAGAAACTTTCATTTACTATAAGAAGCTTATTAAAACAGTGAAAAAAGGCTACGTTGCCTTTGATAATGGTTGCCATTCTGTCACAGTTAGAGATGCAATCAATACTTGTAAAGAGAATGACACAAATAGAGCAAAAAATCTTTCCATTGTTGAAGGGAATCCAACATTTGAAGAAGCTTACAAATTAGGAGTCAGAGAATGGATAAAAGCAGCAAATGAGAAATGTGATAACCGATTGATCTTTTGGGAGAAGCTTGTTGAGGAAAAAAAGTTAAAAGAAAAATTAAAAATTATCTTCGGTAATGAGAAGATAAAGGCGCTGAAAGAGGCTGTTGAAAAAGATAAAGAGCAGCTTGCAAGTGAAATGCAGAAAGCAATTTTGGAAAACAAAGATTTTCATTATTATAAATGTCGTCGGCATTTGATAAACTATTTGTAAAACGGTTGAATAAAGGGGTAGAGAACAGCCCACTGAATCAGTGGTTTTTCTGAAATTTCTGCTATTATGTAGTGGTGGAAAAGAGTGAAAACTCTTAAGCATATGCGGCAGCTTTTATGAGAGAGGAGAGTTTTTCGATCAATGGATAGCGCACTGTAAAGAGCAATATATTGAGAGAGGGAATGGATTGTGTTCTTGCTTTGGGTGCGATAATTGCTTTTTTGGGCGTTTGGTTATGATGGGATTTGTGTTTATTGCCTTTTGCAGTTTGTTTGGAGGGGAATTTGAATGACAAAAACGTCAATAAGGTAAGCTATTGGGGATTGCTTTTGTGGGGGCTTATAGCAAGTACATTTTTTGTTCGTGGTGATGTTTTTTGTCACTATCTAATCAGTTATTTCCTATCGTTTTCTGTAAAGAAACTTAAAAACTCTTTCTTCATGTGTTTGTTTAAGGTTCTAAGGGTTTTGTAAAAAACTGTAAGAATTAAATGCTTTTTTGAAGTTTTTTTATAGTTTGATGCGAATGTGTTTATTGCAAGCAATGATGTGTTTTTGCGAAATATATCGCTGCTGCCTTCTTTATCAGTGACAAAAACACCGGCTTCGCGAAGCATTAGTATGCCGGTAGTTCTATCAAAAATGTGCAGGTTATCTCCCCAAAAACCATCGGTTTTTTCTGCGGCGACATAAGCTAAATTCGAGAGCAGCAGCACCAAAACGGCGAAGTTTGGCAACTTCCATCATTATATTGCGTAATTCAATAAGGTAGGTTCCATGATTTGGGCGACCAAAATGAGGCATTCCTGTGGCAATGACACAATCTTCCAGTCTGCGTCGAGCAGAAACGCGACAGCGTCGGTTATTGAAAAAAGCACCATACCCGCGTTCTGCGGTGAAGAGTTCATCATTCACGGGATTGTAAATGACACCAGCAACGACTTTCCCTTGGCTTTCTAAGGCAATGGAAACAGCAAAAAAAGGAATGCCATGGAGAAAATTTGTGGTGCCATCTCAAAGGGTCAACAATAAAACGGTGTTGTGAATCTTCTCCAATGATTTCTTCTGACTCTTCCATCAGAAAACCAAATTTGGGGTGCGCTTTGCTTAATTCATTGAAAATAATTTTTTCCGCTTTGCGATCTGCTTGGCTGAGGTAATCTGCTAGATTTTTTTAGGCTTAAATGCCTTTTTTGAGGGTTTTTTCTAATTTTAGGCGAATGTGTTCATTGCCGGCAATGATATTTTTTTTGCGAAATATATTGTTGCCGCCTTCTTTATCGGTGACAAAACCACCGGCTTCACGAACCATCAGTATTCCAGCAGCCATATCCCAAATTTGCAGGTTATCTTCCCAAAAGCCATCGGTTCTTCCAGCAGCCACATAAGCTAAATCAAGAGCAGCAGCACCAAAACGGCGAAGTCCGGCAACCTCTGCCATCACATTACGTAATTCAATAAGGTAGGTTCCATGATTTGGGCGACCAAAATGAGGCATTCCTGTGGCAATGACACAATCTTCTAGTCTGCGTCGAGCAGAAACGCGACAGCGGCGGTCATTGAAAAAAGCACCACACCCGCGTTCTGCGGTGAAGAGTTCATCACTCACGGGATTGTAAATGACACCACCAACGATTTTTCCTTGGCTTTCTAAGGCAATGGAAACAGCAAAAAAAGGAATGCCATGGAGAAAATTTGTGGTGCCATCTAAAGGGTCAACAATAAAACGGTGTTGTGAATCTTCTCCAATGATTTCTTCTGACTCTTCCATCAGAAAACCAAATTTGGGGCGCGCTTTGCTTAATTCATTGAAAATAATTTTTTCCGCTTTGCGATCTGCTTGGCTGACATAATCTGCTGGTCCTTTCAAAGACACTTGCAAATTTTGCACTTCACCGTAATCACGTACCAACGAGCGTCCTGCTTTCATTGCAGCTTGCACCATGACATTCATGACTGCAGAATGGGCCATTTTTTATTCCTTTATTTATCTTTTTCATTTGCGCGACGCAAATAAATCAACTCATTGGTGTCTACAATGATACGTTCACCAGCATTCATAAAGGGGGGAACAAGAATACGAATCCCGTTTTCAAGAATGGCGGGTTTATAAGAGGAGGTAACCGTTTGTCCTTTGATGGCAGGATCGGCTTCCGCAATCGTGACAGCAACTTGATCAGGAAGTGAGATGCCAATAGGCTTTTCTTGATAAAGTTCAACTGTGACTGTCATCCCATCTTGGAGAAAAGCAGCACGTTCACCAACAAAATCCTTTTGAAGTTCTAGTTGTTCATAAGATTCTGAATCCATAAAGACCAAAGCATCCCCTTGTTGATAAAGAAAGGTGAAATCTTTTTGTTCAAGGCGCACGCGTTCAACTGTCTCAGCAGCGCGAAATCGCTCATTAAGTTTTGTACCATCAATCAAATTTTTCATTTCAACTTGGTTAAATGCACCACCTTTTCCTGGTTTTACAGCGTTGCATTTAACAGCAACCCATAAGCTTCCTTGATGTTCGATCACATTACCAGGGCGAATTTCATTGCCATTAATTTTCATCGTTTCTATCCAATTCTATTCTTGCAAAAAGAACTCTCTTGTTGTCGTTATGGCGCTTTTCTTTGCTGCCTTTAACGGTCAAGCTCTTTTGTTATTTTCGGGCTAAAATCCCTTTGATTAACCTTGCTGCTCTCTCATGGTCCTGTGTGTTCTTCATAGGTTTTCTCATGTTTTTTGCAAAGAGAAAAGCTTAAGTAAAAAAGGACCTTGATGTATTTTTGTTTTTCAGTTCTTTGCAAGACCATAAAAAGCGCTCAGACGCAAGCTTTTTAAAAATTTGCACAAAAATTTTTTAGAATTTTTGGGGGAATTTATCCCGTTGTGTCGTAAAATATCATCATTGATGGCAATGATATAATTGATGGCAATGATATAAGTTCCGTAAAACCATGAGGTATTCTTATAAGAATATGTGATAAATATTTGAATACGGAGTTTGTTATGAGTGTCTCATGGGATAGAGCGTGGTGTGTGCTATCGCAGGGTGTTCGTTTGTATTTTCATCAGAGATCAGCTGTAAAAGGGCTCTTTGTTTTATCGAGGTTAGAACTCTAAATCTTTTGAGCAGTAGGTATTCTTCTGTACTTGATGCGATTTCATCATGAGGGTATGGGGGCTGTTGTTTTGCGGAGGTGACCGCATAGAAAAAGACAAGTGGAACATTTAGGATATCGGAAATCTCTTTTAAGCGCTCTGCGTTTACACGATTTAAGCCGTTTTCATATTTCTGGATTTGTTGGAAAGTAACACCTAAATGTTGACCTAATGTTTTTTGAGACATCTTTAGCATTTTTCGTCTCAAACGAATTTTTTTTGCCAATGAATGTGCCACTAAAAATGTCGTTATAAGGATTTTTACCAAGACCCTAGAAAATGCTACACGGGATATAGAAAGCTATTCAGCTGATTCAATCACAGATAATCCAAGTTTTGCATTTACATCTTCGCGTAACAATTCACTAGGGTGTGGGGCATTTTCATTATTTTTAGTATTTTTCTTTTCTTAAATCTCAAAGCTATAATTTACACTATTTTGTATTGTCACAATCTATAATAAAATTTATCCACTCTGGCTAAAAATGAGGTTTTTTATTGAGGTGCAAATCTCTTTGCCTTTCGCAAGAGCTTTTAAGTCTTTACGTGTAAAATATAGAGTATGTTTACATTAAATAGCGGGTTCATCTGGGCTGAGTATTTATATAAGAACGCGGCTCTCCGTTCACGTTATACTGAAAAAGAGACACTATAGTGCTACTATTTAATCTTATTCTATAACTCAAATTCACACCCATGTTTTGTTGCTTTTGAGGTTGATCTGTATAGATCACATTATATCCATTCCGTCGCAACAGATTGATAAATAAAGGAGTAAAGCTGTCTGCTGTATTATTTTTCTTTATAAGAAGTGTGGTTGTAGCTGGTGGTAAAAACCCTTTGTTACCGCTAATAAATTTGTTAGCAACTAATTGTGCCTGACGCTTTGTAAGACTTTGATCAACATAATTTGATGAATAATTGCCTACAGATGCGCAACCAGCCACCAACACAACCGGTGACAGCAATAAATATTTTAACATCTTTAATTCCCCTTACTTATTGTTGCTCTTTATTTGCGAAGCTCCTCTTCCAGAAATAAGAGCAACTTTACTTATAGCACATTAACAACATATCGGTATCTAATCAATCGGTTAATTAATCAATGAATAATGGTTTCAGCTGTAAAGGCTGCTTGAAGTGCTTCTGGTGGCGTATATTTTAATAAACAGCTGCTTTTAGTGATTATGATAAAAAAGCAATTTTTTGCGTTTGCATGTTAAGATCATGTCCTCCATCACCATTATAAAATGATGTGTTAAGTGTTATTCCAGATCGACCAAAAAAATTTTCAAGCATTGCTTTTTAAGGGCTATCTTTTGTTAAATACGTATGAATGTTTATTCTGTTTTTTTTAATACTATCGTTTGAGGTGTGGTGTTTGTAAGGCATAAAACTTTGCACATGTGATGTTTTTATGAGAGTGTGTGGTGAATATTTGAGGGGGAGCTTGTCCGGATAATCTTGTGAAATGAAACACATAAAATGGGAAGCTAAAAGAGTTCTGTTCTGAGAAGACGGATTGTTTCCCAACCGGATAGGGAAGGGGCTTCTGTCCTTTGAGGGGTGGGAGGCAAGTTAAGAACAGAGAGTGTAGTGCTCTATGTCATGATGTTAAAAGCTTTCATTTTGATCAGAGAGTAATTGTAAAATGGCTCTTTGTTTTATCGAGGTTAGAACTCTAAATCTTTTGAGCAGTAGGTATTCTTCTGTACTTGATGCGATTTCATCATGAGGGTATGGGGGCTGTTGTTTTGCTGAGGTGTCCGCATAGAAAAAGACAAGTGGAACATTTAAGATATCGGCAATTTCTTTTAAACGCCCTGCGCTGACACGATTTAAGCCGTTTTCATATTTCTGGATTTGTTGGAAAGTAACACCTAAATGTTGACCTAATGTTTTTTGAGACATTTTTAGCATTTTTCGTCTCAAACGAATTTTTTTGCCAATGAAAATGTCGTTATCAAGATTTTTGGCTCGCATTTTAAAGCCCCCGCCGGTTGCGAGCGCCCTCGCGTTGGTATTCCGGGAGTCTAAAAACACTGAACTCAAATCAGCATTTTGCTTTTAGTGCTGAAAGCACTTGGACATAGCAAAATCTCCCGGAATCCCGGGATACCCGCAAAGCGGGGTCAATTCATGTTTGAGTTTTCGGGTTTTTAGATCCCTATTGGTCGTTGCGTATGCGACCAAGACACTTTTCAATATGTAAAGTAATTTCGGAGGCTTGGCAATAAAAAATAGCTTTTTACTGAGAGTCGGCGTGTTTTTCATCCAAGCAAAAAGAATGAAAAAATAGAGCTTGCGGAATTTTCGGGATAGCCTAGCTCTTTTGCTTATTGGATATTGTTTGCTTAAGCAAATGATACCAGTGCGTTTTCTTTACCAATGAAAATGTCGTTATCAAGATTTTTGGCTCGCATTTTAAAGCCCCCGCCGGTTGCGAGCGCCCTCGCGTTGGTATTCCGGGAGCTTGAAAATACTGAACTCAAATCAGCCTTTTTGCTTTTAGTGCTTAAAGCACTTGGACAGAGCAAAATCTCCCGGAATTTCTATAAATTTTATCTTTTTGATGCAGAGAGGAGTATTTTAAAAAACAGGAAGGAGCTTTATTGCTTCTTTGTGCGCTTTTTCTAGTTGTGCCTTATCCATGCCTTGGAGCATTATTTCAAGATCAGGAGCTTGCATTTTTGCCTCCTTTGCGAGCATATACCATGCCGCTGCCATTATTATATCGCCTTTTGTTCCTGTGCCATCTCGATAAAGCCTTGCAAGGGAAATCTGTGCTGGTGCAATCATGTTGACGGCATTTCTGTGAAGTAAATGAAAAGCACGCTGAAAATCTGTTTCTCCTCCACGCCCCTGTACAAGCCATTGTGCTAAATGAAGTTGAGCTTTTAAGTGGTTGTTTTGAGCTGCTACCTCCATGAGCTTGCGGGCATTGCGATCATCCTTTGGTCGCTTTAACGTGCCTAAGGAAAGAATTTTTGCAGCAGAAAAAGCCGCTTCAGCATCTCCAAGAGCAGCACCTTTTAAGTACCATTTTAAAGCTTGCTCTATTGCTTCATTTTCACGACTTTGGGAAGAAACACCAGGGAGAGCTTGTTTTTCCTGTGAGGCTTTATAAAGAAGCAGTTGTCCATAATAAAAATAGGCTTCCTTGACGCCTGCTTTGACAGCTTTTTGAATGAATTGCGCACCAAGTTCTTGATTTTGTTTTATAAAGTGACCATCAAACAACATAAGTCCATAGCGTAGTTGTGCTTGGGGTTCCCCCTGTTTTGCAGCGCGCTCAAACCATAAAGCAGCACGCGCACCGTCAATAGGAACAGCACATCCTTCCATATAAATTCGGGCAAGAAGAGTTTGTGCAAAAGGATCATTTTTTTCAGCACGTCGGAGTGCTTCACGAAAAGCTTTTAAATAATAACCTTGGATGTAATAGTCATAGGCTTGATCATAGTCTCCAGCTTTTAAGGGCTGAAAAGGTTCTTGAGTGTTTGAAGCTTCTTGAATCGTATTGAAAGAGCTTTCAGAATTTGAGATTTCTTCAGTGTTTCCCGCTGAACTTACAGCAGAACTTGCAAGCCCAATCACGCCTAAGATAAGCAGCTTCACACTTCTCTTGATCATGGTGTTTTCTCCTCATTACCGACCAGAATTTTCACATTTTTTTTTCATCATTACAAGCCGTATAAGAATTTCATTTCTATATTACTTTTTATTTCTCAGTTTTTCGTCTTGGTTCAAGGTAGGGTTGGGTAAGTTAAAAAAGTAGCATAAATGTCGACGAGAGACAGACTGTTTAAAACAGTTCTGTTAAAAATAATAATGATGAAGGGTTATCGTATGTAAAGATGCTTATCTTCTATTATATCAAGGGCTTTTCCTCTTAAAATGAAAAAATGCTTACAATGGAGGTTGCTTTTTAAAATACGTATGAATGCTTATGAATAGCGCACGCTATCCGTGTGATGTTAGCTTGCATTCTCATCAGAGATCAGCTGTAAAAAGGCTTTCTTTTTTACCGTTGTGAGAGTTCTAAATCT